>JAEEVE010000244.1 GCA_016290765.1 Muribaculaceae bacterium | reverse complement strand
GAGGGGGCGATATGGTCAGTGTCATTGGCCTTCATAGCAGCCTCAAGGGCCTCGATTGAGCCATGATACTTCATGTCGGGAGCAACATAAATTTCGGTCGATGCAGCCCACAGGACAACGATGCGATCCACGCCACTCTCCTTCTTGAAGTTGCGGATATCCTCGCGAATCTGGTTGGTCATATCCCAACGATCGGTGCATTGCTTGACGTTGTCACCATCCAAACGGTTGGCATACTTGCGGTCGAATGCAGCCTTCATAGCCTTGATGGCGATGAGTTCGTCCTTAACAGGCTCAATATCTTTTTCCTTGAGCACCTCGGCGTTAAGAGCACTCTCATAAGCATTGACAGGATAAACATCCCATGCAGCGAAGACGATGTCATCGAGCGAAGGCATCGAGACGATGTCCTTCACGGGAAGATATTTCTTGTCGGCACCACGCCCCACACGAATCTTGTCGTATTGAGTCATCGAGCCAATGGGTTTTGCCAGACCTTTGCGTGCCATGAACACGCCAGTCATAAACGTGGTGCTGACTGCACCTAGTCCAACCACCATAATTCCAAGTTTGCCAGTGGCGGGCTTAGTTGTTGTATTTGCCATAATAATACCTTAAAAATATTAATGTTTTGTTTTTGTCAACATTTATAATGCACTTCACATCAAAAAGAAATGCGGGTCAAAGGTACATTGTTTTTTTGGAACACAATGCTAAAAATTGTATCATGACCGTTAAATGTCCAAAAACATTTGGCTAGTTGGTTAATTTGTCTGCAATTCCATCGATAAACCAACCCTATTTGTTAAAAAACTAAAAGAGGGGCAAGACCTATTTTTGCCCCTTTTCAGACAAAATTAAGCACTTGACCAATCGAGGCGATGGTGTTAGGATGTGTCTGTGCATCCTCTTCTGCAGTCCACCCCTTTCCTTTGAGCCACAGTACCTGGCAGCCAAGCGACTGAGCCGGCTCAATGTCCTTGCGCAGGCTATCGCCAATCACCAGCACGTCCTCAGGGCTCATTTCGAGCACATCTACCCCCAAGCGAAAGATAGTGGGGTTGGGCTTACGCACACCCACCACAGCGCTCTCGATAATACCGCGGAAGTAGTGGCGGATGTCAAAGTCGCGCAATACTGCATCGACATTGCCGTAGAAGTTGCTCACCAACACCATGGGGTAACGGACCTGCAAACTCTCCAGCACAGGCCTAGCCTCGGAAACACACTCGCGTGCGCTCTCATAACAATAGGTGGCGATGTCGCGTGCCTGGGCTGGAGTGAAATTCAATTGCCATGTCGTCACGACATAGTCACGCTGGATAGCCATCTTCTTGACCATGATGTCGAGAAATGTATCGGCGGGCATGATGTGGCGCACTCGCGCAAGCTCACGCTCGCCATGGACATAGGCCTCGCGGAATTGATCCTTAGTTAACACGTCGTCTAGCCCTTGCCAACAATAGCCATCCCAGATGACCTCGCTCCAGTGAACGCCACGACTGTCAATCGTCCCCCCGTAGTCAAATATGATTCCTTTAATATTCATTTGGCTTCAAGTTGGTCGGCAAATTTACGACAGAATCCCTCATGCGTGAGGATCATGTAAGCCAGCATCAGGTTAAGCACGATAAGCTCAAAAGCAAAGTACAGCCAGGGCACTTGGATAATCACTGAAATGAACATGGCAATTGTCCGGGTATTGAACGAGAGCATGTTGGTATATTTCATCATGGGCAGACTCTTCTGCCTGAAAGCATCACGAAAATCCTGTGGGATATCCTCTCCATAGCGTTCCTTCAAGGCGCGACGCAGTCGCTGCATTTGTGGTGTGAACGCTTCCTGCTGCGCTGTGTAGTTAAGATAGACCAGCGCCGTAAGCTTCTTGAAGAAATCCTTGCCCCACGAGAGCTCGCGATAAGCATCACGCAGCGGTCCTGTACTGTCAAGTTCGCTGCCTTCCTTACCTTTGAGAAAATAGAGGTGGAACTGCCGGTAATAATCGGCACTGGCGGCCTGCTTAGCATGGCTCAGTCCGGCCAGAATGGCCATGGTCCAGATGACCCACTGGTGCGAAGCGAACCAGTCGCCCAGCAACAGGTCACCGAAGTGGAGCTCACGGAACACCAGGGCGAAATAGATGGCAAAAAACCACAAGTCGCCACTTACACCGTCCAGGATGCGTCCTAAGCGGGAATACTGCTTGGTGAGGCGAGCCAATTGTCCGTCAGCACTGTCATAGGTGTTAGCCCAAATAAT
Organism: Muribaculaceae bacterium; assembly: GCA_016290765.1. GTDB lineage: Bacteria > Bacteroidota > Bacteroidia > Bacteroidales > Muribaculaceae > Sodaliphilus. Next base: position 2,092 of record JAEEVE010000244.1, on the reverse strand, counting down.
CAAAAAAATGCCCACATAGTTGAGCCATAGCAAGGGATGCGCCCCGAAGTAGAGCAGGACGCCACCAGCCACACCCAGAATAATGCTCAGAATCGTGACCACGTTGGGCGAGACACCCAAACGGGCAAAAAATTTAGCCCAAGCAAATCCCAACGGACGATAGAACCACAGGTCAATATGTTCCTCGGTATCCATCGACTTGAGCGAGGCCTTGTATTCATCAATCAAACTCATGGCTTCTGCGTTTCTTTGAAAATACTTAAGATGGCCTTAGCAATATGTGGTGCGGCATCATTGCGGCACGGCGCGAAACTGGGCCAATCGTTGAAATCGATAATCTGAATGTCTCCGCCCTCTCCGATGATGCAGTCACCGCCATAAACCACCACATTGAGTTCCTCTGCGGCACGCTGGCACATGTCCTTAAGAGCCTGTTCGTCAAACTCAAAGCCACGTGATCGGCCGTTGACTTCCTCATGACCATACTTGCTGTGTCCCTCATCGAAGGGATAAAACCAGAAGAAATAGGGCGATCCTTTGATGCCATAGAACTTGACCAACTCACCGACGAGATGCACATTGATGACAGCACGCTTGATGCCACGGTAGAAATATTCCTGCAGCACCTCCTGGGCTTCCTCGGCATGTCGGCAGTAACTCACGTCCTCCTTGTGCATAGCATGGAAGTCGCCGCGCTTGATCCAGCAACTCTGGAAACCGGCTTTTTCCAACATCGGCTTAACATTCTCATCGGTGTTGACAATCAGACTCTCGGGATAAGGGATGCCGTTGCCCAGCAGGATGCGCGTCATGCGCTCGCGGGTGCAATTCTCGATGCCGTAGCCCGAGTTGACGACCACCTTGCCTTGGTCCTCTAATTTCTGCAGCAGTCGGATGGATTCTTGCTCCCGGCACATCGCCATGACATACTCCTCATCGAGCGTGCCCAGAGCGTTGAACTGATCCTCACTGTAAACATTCACCAGACATCCACGCTTGCGCAGCTCGTCGGCCGTCATGTTGAAGATGGCGGTGTCATTTCCGATATGGTTGGGCGAATACGCGCCTGCGCGCATCACCCCAGCTATTGTAATCTCTGCCATAATTGAGTGATTTCTATCTAATAACAATTAACGCAAAAAAAAAGAAAATAATATAATTTAGTCTCAATAGGTAATTGATATTTTGTTGAGGCTGGCCTTTTCACTGATTGAATAGTGCCAACTGTATGATGAGGTGTGTTGTCTAACTCGATGCGTATTTTCATCGAACATGAACGAGAACGCTGCGGTGATGGCTCCGTTGGCGAAGTTGCCGCCACCGAGCTCACTGATGGTGCCGCCCACGACCACCTGAATGGCCAGCCGGGCGCCGGTCTTGAGTGAGCCGCCTAATGCCATCATCCCCTCGCCACTGCCGGCGGAGAGCAGGCCTATCGCCGCGCCGTGCAGGAAGTTGCCGCACTGCACACCCGCCATAAAGCCGTCGCTGACGGCATGATCACCCAGACGCGGCACGACATTCGGTATCGAGCCGCAAGCATAGTTCAACGCGCGGCTCTGCACGCCCTCCAGTTCTGTTGCCCACATGAGGAGGAACAATAATTCGATACGTTGATATTGTATTGTCACGAAATGAATCTAATATTAAAATGTGATTAGATTAACATCATATTGTATTACAAAGCGCTACTTTTATACTGTCTTTTTAATTCATCCAAATGAGAACGTTCTTCTAGATAGTACTGTTCAAAACTATCGTAATGGCTTTTACTTACGGTATTTTTCAATATGTTAAATAGAGAATCCGCGACTGGATAGTTTCTACACAATATACTAGTATCAAGAAATCTTTGCAAAAAATCTTCTTTCTCTTTGCCATACGAGTTCTTTGCAAGCTTATCAAACTCTATGGAAGCTTTTTGGCTAAAATGTTGCATTTTCTCTAACTCATCATTGCAAAATGCCAAAACCGCCATAAATTCATAATAATCTTCCGGATGATCTTTGGGATTAATTATCTGTTCGCGTAAAATCATAGCTTGCTTTATCTTTCCCATATCAATGTAAATCTGCTCTTTCAGTTTTTCGCA
>JAEEVE010000243.1 GCA_016290765.1 Muribaculaceae bacterium | reverse complement strand
GCCATTGACCAGCAGCTCGACCTGCGGGCAGTTGCTCCATGCCGATACTGCCTGTGTTCCCGTCTCACCACCCTCGTTGAGCCACACGCTTTGCAGCGTCACCCCAGGGCGGCGTTCATAGGGTACCCACAAGGCATTCTCATAGATGCGGTAGATGAGTTTCTCAAAACGGTTTCCGTCCATGGCGCACGAGCCAAGGCTCTTTTGGTTGCGACGGCCGTTGAGATAGATGGTGTAGCCCTCGCCATAGGTCTCGCCCAGCATCCAGTGAATCCATCCGCAGGCCTGATGCTGCAGGTCGTCGAGGTAGTTCTGGACATAAAAGCGTGAGAAGGCTTTCTCGTGGGCATAGTCGTCGCGGGCGATGCACCAACTGGGGCGACCGCTCCAATTGGTACCATAGACCTCGGTGTTGAGCGACGGATGACCGGCTTGCTTCTCATAGCGGTTGGTGTAGCCGATGACGATGTTCTTGCTGCTGTCCCACTCGGGGGGATAGCCGTCGCGATTCATCACTAGGCGGGGAGCAATGTAGTCCCACTGCTCGCACACTTGCTGGGTGTAACTGGGCAGATATTTCTCGCCATCGTAGGCGAGCCCGTTGTTTGACTCCCAAACAATCACCGACGGGTGATTGCGATAGGCAACCATCAGTTCGCGGTCATATTCTCGTTTGTAGGTGAGAGCGGGCTCGTTTTTGAGCGACCACTCGTTGTCGCCGCTGTTGACAATGAGCAGCACACCCAGCGCGTCGCAAGCGGTGAAGGCCTCGCTGAATGGTGCCTGATGGCCCACACGCAGCACATTGCCGCCACATTGCGCAATGCGGCGAATGTCGGCCCACTGCATCGATGGCGGGACGGCGGCGCCTAGTCCTGGATAGATATTGCGGTTGCCAAAGCCCCGCAGGATGCACTTCTCGCCGTTGATGTAGCAATAATTCTCGTCCCAGGTGACAGTGCGCAGTCCCATAGGTTCACGGCGCTCGTCCACCTTTTTGCCATCGGCCCACACCTCGTTGATGACGGTATAGAGATAAGGCTGGCCCGACATGCCCACAGGATACCACAGGGTGGGGCGACTCACCGAGTCGGTCCGGTCAAACTGTGCTCTGCCGCCAGCGGGAATGTATTGCGCTTGCTTGAACTTGAGCACGGTCTTGCCACGGTGATCGCACAAGCGTGTGCGCAACTCGACACGGCTGGCTCGAGGCGACTGGTTGACTACCTGGGTCACCAGACGCACGACGGCACGCTGGGCGGTTGCCGACAGAGTCCCGTTATAAGTGCCCCATTGGTTGTGGGTCGCATAGGCGTTGAGCGGAATGTGAATGGGTGAGACGCGATGCAGATAGACTCCAGCAACAATGCCACCCATGGCCTGCCCAAAGCCTTCGTTCTCGGCAAAGTTTGGATAGGTGAAAAAGGTGTTTCGGCTATTTGATACCTTGACAACCAACAGATTGTCTGTGCCATATTGAACATAAGGAGTTATGTCGACCACAAAGGGCAACGAACTGCCCACATGGGTTACAGGGCCAGGTTGAGTCACCGCCGAGTTTCCGGCGATAGCATGCCCATTGATATAGACAGTAGCGCCGATGTTCACGCTCTGGAACTCAATGAGCAACCGCTGGCCGCTCCATTGCTTGGGCACGTTTAGTACCTTGCGGTACCAGGCCTCGCCCCGCCAGCAACGCTCGCCTGTTGAGGTGTTGAGATAGGTGTCTTGCTCGTTGTAGCAGTGCGGAATACCCACCTGCTGCCATTGCGAGTCATCGAGCAATGGGTCAAGGTAATATTCATCGGGATGCCGTGTGCTCACGGGGTGAACTGCCAGTTCGCTCAAGTGGGGTTCGATGGCATGTCCGTCACGACTCTGGCAACGGGTCACACTCACGCGCAGGTACCGGAAGGCACTGGATACAGGCATCGTGGCCGAGGTGCTGGTGACCACCTGGGTATAGCCCACAGTGTTGTTGACAGTGGTGATGTCACCCGCACTGATTTCACTGCAAGTGATGGGCTGGTTGGCAGGGTTGAGGGTGGTCCAGTGCTGGTAGTCGTTGCTTACCTGGATGAGTACTGAGGCCTTTCGTACCGAATCGCCAGCAAACAAGAGCTCGATGCTGCTGGCGCGTGACACTTTGAGAAGGTCAAGCACGAGGGTGTCTTTGCCTGTGTGCCGCGTGTCCAGTTTGTTGTCATTGACTTCGATGACTCGACGCGAGCCACAACGTACATCAAGGCCACTTCCCAAACTGGATGACTCGGTAATCACACGCGTGAATTTCCACGGTGTGTCGCCCAGGTTAATAGCTTTTTCAATGCACATTGCATAATGTACAATGCACATTGAAAGTGCCAATGATGTGATGATTCGCCTTATCACAACACTATTTTTTGGGTATAAGTCTTTTTGCCTTGAGTGACGGTAACGACATAGATGCCTGGTGATTGTACACTAAGCGCGCCACTGCCACTGGCTGTAGTCTCGCCCACTAGCATGCCCAACATGTTGTAAACGTGGATATTGGTATCGTTGCCCACACAATAGTAAATGTGCCCAGAACTGCCATACAGGCTAACCGACGATGGTGCCAGCCTGTCAAGGCCACTGTTGGCAATGCTGAAAGTGCCGGTGGCAAAAGCGCTGCCGCGGTTTCCATTGTCGATGCACTGAACACCCCACTCATAATCACCCTCGGCAGCCGTCATCTCATAGCTCGTAGGGCTGATGGCAGCATTGAGAGCCTCGACCTTGACAAAGCCAGTGGTAAGGTCGGCTGGAACAAGCATAAAGGTCTTGTCGGTGGCGAGATGCTTGATGTACACGTTATAGCGCAACGCGCTGGTGGGGGTGAAGTCATCGCTGCCAGGCAGCCACGACAGCGAAACGCTGCCACTACCTGCCGACACGGTGGCGTTGAGTCCTGTGGGAGGCTCAGGCGACGCGTTGGCGGGGATGCCCTTGGTGGAGCTGACGTTCTGATACAGGTCGGTCAGGCAGCCGTTGCTGCAGCCGCCATTGGCCCAGCCGTTGAACCAGGCGTCGAGGTAGCCGTCGTTGTCATAGTCGATCAGGTGGTGGCTGCCATGCGTCATGCGGCCGAAGCTGCCTATCTTGCCGAAGGGGTCGTTGTAGTGTGCCCCCCAGATGTCAAAGTTGAAGCCGCCCTGGTTGAGGTAGAGCCAGGTGGTGTGCTCGTGGGTCTGGCCGTGGCCACCAACGAGGATGTCAATCCAACCGTCCTGGTTGGTGTCTCCAAAGGCGAGCTGACCGCCGTCGATAGGCTCGAATGTGTCGCTGTCGACAGCGCTGAAGGTGCGGTCGCCGTTGTTGTGGCACAAGGTGAAACACTTGCTCCCGGTATCGGTGTAAATGCCAGTAAGTACCAAGTCGGGCAAACCGTCATTGTCGAGATCGGTGGTCGAGCACGACGCGTTGGTGAGGGCCCATACGGGCAGTGTGTCGCCCGACGTGAAGGTGCCGTCACCGTTATTCCAGTAGATGTAGCCCTCGGCATTGTGCGAGTAACCATAGCCCGTGGCGAAGACGTCGAGCCAGCCATCGCCGTCAAGGTCGATCAGGTTGACACTGCCGTCGTTCATCCCGATGAAGGGTGCTTTGCCCTCGACAGGAAGGGGTTGCAGTTCAAAGTGTTCGCCACCCATGTTGCGGTAGAGGTAAACTGCGCGAACGGCATTCTCGGGATGATCGGTCAGGGGACGCGCTGCATCGTCAAAACCAGTCATCACGAGGTCGGTGTAACCATCGTGGTCAAAGTCGCCAGCCGATACCCAGTTGTGCCCTCTGCCACCAGTCAAGCCATTATAGATGGGGCGGACGCCACAGTCGGGAACTTCGGTAAAGCCGCCTTCACCATCGCCCAAATAGAGGTGGGTCACAATTTGATCGAATTGAGTGAGGGTGTCGTTCCAGTTGTAGCTCCAGTTGCTCAAGCCGCTCAGAAATAGGTCCAGATTGCCGTCATTGTTCATGTCGAGCCACACGGGGCAAGAGAATGCCGTTGAGGCAATGCCTGGACGTAGGATGCGATTGAAGGTGCCGTTCTGGTTGTTGTTGTAGAGGTTGCTGAACACGGTGGTGTTGCTGATCAGGGTATTACGATCGCTGTAGTAGAGATCAATGAACCCGTCGTTGTCATAGTCGCCCCACGCTGCGCCAGTGTAGGTGGCATGATAGAATTCGCCCGCAGGACGGTTGCCTTGTGGGCCTTGGTTTGCTACAGGTGCGGCAATCTTGACATATTTCATGCTCGAGGCATCGTTGGCCGTCTGGGCTGCGATGCACAATGCACATTGCATCATGCAAAACAGCAGCAGTAATGTTGTAATG
>JAEEVE010000242.1 GCA_016290765.1 Muribaculaceae bacterium | reverse complement strand
TTAAGGAAACACAATTCTTATTTATAAACCAAACATTTCGTTAAGATGAAAAAGTTTGTGATGATTATTGCCATTATGATGGCATTTGTAGCTGCTCAAGTACAGGCTCAAGTGACTGTGAAGGGCAGCAAGTTTAGTGACAATTGGTCGTTGACCTTGAAGGGCGGTGCCGTGTCTCCGTTCCAGGGTTATTCGTTCTGGCCTCATGCACGTGGCATTTGGGGTGTCGAGCTGCGCAAGCAGGTCACCAGCGTTCTCGGCCTGGGTGTCGAGGGCGAGTGGACTGTGAACACCTCGAGTTGGAACGAAGCATACTCGGTGTGGGCTCCTCACAGCAAGAATATCTTTGACCATCAGTTGGTAGGTGCCTTCGGTACCATTAACTTTGCTAACTGGTTCATGGGTTACAAGGGTGTTCCCCGCACGATCGATGTTGAGGGCGTTTTGGGTGCCGGTTGGTGGCATGCTTACAAGACTGTGGAGAATGGCGTGAAGCTGCCCGACGAGAACTCATGGTACACCAAGGCTGGGTTGAACATCAACTTCAACCTGGGCGAGAGCAAGGCTTGGACCATCGCGTTGAAGCCCGCCGTGGTATGGTACATGGGTGCTGGCGCTAAGCAGAACACCACCGCCTTCAACGCAAACCGCGCTATGGTTGAGATGGAGGCTGGTCTGACCTACCACTTTGCCAACAGCAATGGTGAGCACTACATGACCTTGTGTGACAAGCAATACACGCAGGCCGATATCGATGCCCTGAACGCCGAGATCAACGCCCTGCGCGCTCGCAAGCCCGAGACCAAGGTGGTTGAGAAGGTGGTCGAGAAGGTGGTTGAGAAGCCCGTCAACGTCGAGAAGGTTGTGGACAACAGCAGCAAGTCGCTCGAGACTAACGTGTTCTTTGCACAGGGCAAGAGCGTTGTTACTGCAGCCCAGATGCCCAATGTGGAGCGCGTGGCTACCTTCCTGAAGAACAACCCGGGTTCGACCGTCGTCATCCGCGGCTATGCTTCACCTGAGGGAAGCCGTGAGATTAACGAGCGTCTGGCCAACGCACGCGCCAACGTCGTGCGCGACCTGCTGGTCAACAAGTACAAGATTGCTGCCAAGCGCATTGATGCTGCTGGTCTGGGCGTGGGTGACATGTTCAGCGAGCCTGACTGGAACCGCGTTTCGGTTTGCACCATCAACGTGGGCAAGTAAGCTGAAGAAAATCAGCATGATAAAAAGCCACTTCAAGAATTCTTGAAGTGGCTTTTCTTGTAGGAAATCTCAGCGTAGCCCGCACTAGTCTTTAGACAAGGGCCTAAAGTCTCTTACTTGCTAGCAATCTCCTTGAGCAGCTCGACGGTGAAGTCCCAGCCCTTCTGTACGGCGGGAATGTGGCAGCGCTCGGCAGGCGAGTGAACGTCCTGCAGGGTGGGGCCGTAGCTGATCATCTCCATGTGGGGAGCTGCCTGCAAGAACAGGCCGCATTCCAGACCAGCGTGGATGGCCTCGACGATGGGCTTGACGCCGTAGAGCTTCTCCCAGCTGTTCACAGCCAGGTGCAGCAGTGCGCTGTCCATGCGGGGTTCCCAGCCCTGGTAGCTGCCCTCGCGCAACATCTCGTTGGCGCCGGCGAGGTGCATCACGGTCTCGATTTGCTCGACGAGCTCCATCTTGCGGCTCTCGACGGCCGAACGGCTGAACGCCTCGACGACAAACTGGCCGTCGCGCATCTTGATGCTGGCGAGGTTGGTCGATGTCTCGACGAGGCCCTCAATCTCCATGCTCATCGATGCCACGCCGTGAGGAGCAGCAAAGACAGCCATAATGACGCGATGTGCCGTGCAGTCGTCAACGACCTTGGCGGGAGCGTCAACGCTCTTGCACTCCATCTCGAAGCACTTCTCAGTGACGTGATACTCGTTCTCAACCTCGGCCTTGAAGGTGTTGAAGGCAACAGCAAACTTCTCCTTGTCCTCAGGCTTGATACCGATCACAGCCTCGGCAGTAAACGCGATGGCGTTGTGGAGGTTGCCAGAGTCAATCTTTGCCAACTTGTACTCAACACCCATGGTGCACAGCAGGCGGGTAATCAGCTTGGTAGCGCTAGCAAAGCCCTTGTTGATGTCGGTGCCAGAGTGTCCGCCGTGGAACTTGGCAAAGTTAATTTGGAAGTAAATCAGATCCTTCGGAGCGTCCTCCTCCTTGTAATCAAACTTGAAGATTGAAACCAGACCACCAGCGCAGCCCACGGTGATGACGCCGTCGTCCTCGCTGTCAAGGTTCAACAGATAGTCGCCGCGCAGCATGTCGGCCTTGATGTTGCTGGCACCGGTCAGGCCAGTCTCCTCGTCGACAGTGGCAAGAGCCTCCATCGGGCCGCACTTGATGTCGGGGTCGGTGATTGCAGCCAGTGCGATAGCCAAACCCATACCGTCGTCGGCACCCAGCGTGGTGTTGTTGGCACGTACCCACTCGCCATCAACGATGGTTTCGATCGGGTCGTTGTCAAAGTCGTGATTCGACGATGCAGCCTTCTCGGCCACCATGTCCATGTGGCCCTGAAGCACCACACCCTTGGCGTTCTCAAAGCCAGGAGCGGCAGGACGGAACATGGCAACATTGCCTACCTCGTCAACTTTGTACTCAAGGTTGTTCTTCTTAGCGAAGTCTACAAGCCAAGCCTGGATTTTGGCCAAACGGCCACTGGGGCGGGGCACCTGAGTGATCTCGTCAAAGATTTGCCACACGCGTGCCGGTTTCAGTTCTTTTACGGTCATAATTCTTTTGTTAATTGAGATGTGATTAAAAAGGTTTGAAATGTTAGTGTTCGTTACATCGGGCGAAATATTGTTAAATACTCGCAAAAAGCACCGCTAAGTTACGGCTTTTTTTTGAATTGAGCGGCAAAAAATCAGTATATTTGCAACGTTTTTACGATTTCTTAAACGCAACGATGGCCGTTTTATTGTCTACAATACTGCTTATCGCGCTGGCAGTGATACTGTTAGGGGTAAAAATCTTCTTCGTCAAGGGAGGACGATTTCCCAACACACACATACACTCCAACCCCGAGATGAGAAAACGAGGCATCACCTGCGCACAAGACCCGAAATTCTTCCAATAACACTTGATACATTAAAAATGAAATTGACAAGACACTTTGCCCAACTGATGTTGGTCGCTGCATGTGCAGTGATGGCTACATCGTGCAACCAGAAACCTCAGGAAACTAAGCCAGCAAGCATGCCACAGGCAGCAATCGAGAAGTTGACCATTCGTTATGTCGATGAGGACTCGATCATGAACAACTACAACCTGGCCAAGGACATTAACGAGGCGATGCTGCGTCGTCAAAACCAGTTTGATGCCGCACAGACACAGAAGGGCAACGAAATCAATAAGTTCGGAACTGCAATGCAGCAGAAGCTCAAAACCAACGGATATCTCACCGAGGACAGCTACAAAGCCGATGAGGCGAAGTTGGCAAAGATGCAGAACGACGCTCAGAATTACTTGGGCAACCTGCAGCAGAGCATTCAGAACGAACTTATGCAGAGCCAGACGCAGCTGATGGATTCGATCAACAATTTCATGAACGAATACGCCAAGCAGAAAGGCTATGACATGGTTCTCCGCAAGAGCGCTACACTCTATATCGACTCAAAGTATGATGTCACCAACGAGGTCATCGAGGGCTTGAACAAGCGTTACAACAAGGTGGCGAAAAAATAATCTTGGCTATTGACACGATAACACGAGTCGCCGCGGATGTCTTTGGACACGCGACGACTCGGTTTGTATAGACTCTTAACTATAGACTCTTAACTATAAACTGAACAAATGGGATTCATTGACGACAATAAACGCACCATTAGTGCCGTCGAGCAGGAAACAGCCGTGCTCGTTGGGTTAGTCACACCACAGCAAAACGAGGCGAAATCGGCCGAATATCTAGACGAACTGGAGTTCCTTGCCGAGACCGCCGGAGCAACCACAGTCAAGCGCTTTACACAGCGATGTGACGCGCCCAACAGCACTAGCTATGTGGGCAAGGGCAAACTTGAGGAGATTGTCGACTATGTTGAGAACAATCAGGTGAGCCTGGTCATCTTCGACGATGACCTGTCGCCCAAGCAAATCGCATTTATCCAAAAGGCAACCCAGGTCAAGGTGCTTGACCGCACTACGCTCATTCTCGACATCTTTGCCAAGCGTGCCCAGACCGCTAATGCCAAGATGCAGGTCGAGTTGGCGCAGTATCAATATCTCTTGCCGCGACTCACGGGTATGTGGACCCACTTGGAGCGTCAGCGAGGCGGTATTGGTATGCGTGGACCTGGTGAGACGCAGATCGAGACCGACCGCCGAATTATCAAGACAAAAATCT
>JAEEVE010000241.1 GCA_016290765.1 Muribaculaceae bacterium | reverse complement strand
GACACGACATCTCGGCGGGCGCGGTGAGCAGATAACTAGCGTGTTCCACCCGGGTGTTATAGGCTTCGACAGGTGCGAATGTGGGGAAACCAAAACAACCGTTGTTGGCCTCCTTGGTCCATTTAAACTCGATAGTGACAGGATAGCTGGGCGGTGTATAGTCGAGCGTGAACGTATAGTAGTCATCAGCAAAATTCGTCAGGTTCAGGTCGCTGCGATTGAGGTCGCCTTTCTTAAACTTACGCACCTCTTTCCCTTTGGCATCGGTCACCACACAGGAGAAGTCGGTAAGTTTCTCCCATTTGCTGCAAGCTGTGCCCCAGTCGGCAAAATCGCGGGCGCGTTCGTTGTCCAGTCGGTACATTCGATGATAGGTTGTGCGCATGTGCCGCATGTCACGGCAGTCAATCTCAGTGGTCGACTGCAACACTACTGCATCGACTGTCTGTGCTGCGACCTGCATGGTGCAGACTAGCGAACAGAGTATTACTACCAGTTTTTTCATTGAGCTTTCTTGATAACGATGACATCTTGCAGGCGCTTGTACACCTCATCTAAGAAATTCTTAACCACGGCATACTCATTGGGCGAGAAGAAGATTTTACTCACTTGCAGTTGACACCGCGATGACAATACACCATCGGCACATGCCGAGGCAATCAGACAGCTGAGTGCACCATCCTCGCTCTTCACCGACAGGGGTTGCGGCAGTTCCTCAACGACATAACCGTCGGGTAAGGTCACCTGCGTGTTCAGTGATTCGGTCGAGACATACGGGAACTCGACAGGCAATATGCGTTTCTCCTCGGTCAGCGGATTCTCGGTCAACACGTTCAGCACCCACGGGTTGAGATAGATCATGTCGCCCGACGCATCATACTGCTTGCTAACATGCATTTTTCGGCTCACATTCAGTCCCAAGCCGTGATGACCCGTCAGCTCCATCGACTCGATTTCGCAGTTCAATTCTTGGGCCAGTTCGGAGACATAGGTGGCGCTATCGGTGGCCAAGCGGAAATCATGGCGCAAGTAGGCCGCCTCCGACCCTGTCATGCGCGACTGCACATCTGCCGTCATAGAGCCATCGGGCTGCAGTTGCGCGACGACCACACTCTGCGTCTTGGCTTCCGACAAACCCGTCAGGTCAACCCATTCGCCAGGTCGGTCTTTGCCCACGACACGCGCGCGGTCGACCAGCAGGCGGTCGGGCAAGATATCAAGCCACCCGTCCTCAACCGAACCGTCAAGGAAGGAATAGGAGTCGCCCAACTTGAGGGCCACGACAAAGGTGTTGAGCTCCTTGGAACTGGCTCGTGTCACCGTCAGGAACCCCCGGTCGCGTGAGCGCATCACAACTGGATAGGCCTCGATTCCCGCATCGCGCAGCATGTTGATGAGGATAAAGTTAATGCTCGCGTTGCTGCCAGTGCGCTCCTTGAGCACCTTACTGGCACTCTCACCATAGAGGGTATATTTCTCGTTCCACTTGACATGCTCCTTGAGCAGCCGATAGATGGCCATGGCGCGTTCTTTGACATCGGCAATGTCGGCCACACCAGCTGCTTGCATCTCGTCCTTGAGTGGGTTCTTTCCCAACCGTCCTCCGAACTCCTCATTGTCAAGCAGACGCTGGTCGACATCTTCCCAGCTGGCGCTATAGTTCTTGTACCATTGCCCAGGTATTTCGACACTGCGCAGTTCCATGGTCACCCGCTGCCCATAGGACCGCGGAGCATAAAGCATCTTGCGCTCACGCAACGCCGGCAGTTCATGGCCCACATAGCGGTAGTGCTGCCCCTGGCAGTGGAGCACGCCCCCGCCCGACGACAGGGTCATCGCAGTTGCCTCAATCACGTGCTCCAAGCGATAACTGCCACGCTCGTCGACATTGAATCGGAAATACTCGGGTACCGTAATTTCGAAACTTGTATAGTAGACTGGAATGTTGCTCTGCGCCTCCCAGTCATCGACATGCGTGAAAAAGTCGCTGGTCACCTCATACTCCACCTCGATGACGGTACCCACGGTCACCTGTGGCACCGTAAACTTGGTCAAGCGCACCCGTTTGTTCACATCTTCGTGGTTGACAAGGGAGCCCTCCATCTTGGTCTTGACCAATTTGCCATCCGCCCAATTATATGCGGTGGCCTTGAGCTTAGTCAGCTCCTCACATTGTCCTAATCGATGACCATTATAGTCATACGAAATCAACCCGTTAGCCACATTTTTCCCTACATCTTTGAGCACTTTGAACCGCTCTTTGACGATGCGATAAGCTTTGAAACTGCCAGCCACCAGGTCATAACGAATCTCGGTCTGGCTGCACAACACCACCGCCTCGGCATCGGGGTCGGGAGCATAGCTGGTCATGGTCAGCTCTGCCTCAGTGGGCTTGCCCCACTTCAAGTTGGGTTCCAACGTCTGTGCCTGCAGCACTCCAGCCAGGCACATCATCATCGTGATGATTAACAGTTTATTTCTCATAAGCCAAGGTTTTGATTACACACTACTGTATGCAAATATCGTCAAAATTTTTGAAATATGCAAGAGTTCTGGAGCACTATCGTGACAAAAGAACCGTCCCCCTGTCACATCGGATTCAGTTTGCCCAGTGCCCAGATGGTGCCGCCCGTATTGAGTGTGATGGATGTCAGGTGGCCGTTCATGCGTGAGTGATTCTCGGTGCAAATATACTTATTATTTTTTTGAACAGTTTCAACTCTGATTATTTTTCATTTCAAGTATTTCTCGTCACAATATGGAAGAATAGCATCAATTGCCCATGGTTCTCCGTTTTCCCGCTTCTGCTTGCGATACGCCTTCATTAGCGCCTTCCACATTTTCTTGTCAATAACAGGTTTCAGCTTATAGCCATTCTCGATATATTCGTTAAAGATTTCTCCATCTCTGGCAAACGAAAATTCCCGAATCTGGACATGGCTTAAGTCTTTGGCCATGAAGATTGTGTCATGCTCATTCAGGATTGGAAAGACAACAGCTTTGCTTTCAAAGTAACCGATCCTAAAAGGCAGTTTTGCTGCTTCATTGCAAGCTATCATATTTGGTCGAGTGGTACTTGCAAGTTTGACCACACAATAAGTGGTTTCACCCTCCAGTTGCTTGACACGATACTTGTCAACAAACGCAAAATCAATAATTTCCGAGGGCTTGTTTTCAACAATAATTGTATCAGGTCCTAAAAAAGCCAACTGAATGTTGCGCTCATACGCATCAGCAAATACATATCGGTATGGGCTACAGCCATAGGTCATATAAAACATGGATTGCTTCTCCATAGCCTGATGGATAGTTGCACTCCACTCACGAGAACTCATCTGTATTGTCGTGCAGATGATGAGTGTCAGTATCAAATATCTTATTCTTACATCCATGATTTGACTTTTTTATGTTCACGATTTATGGCGTCCCAATCATACTTGCTCTTAACCCAACGACACTCAGAGGTTGCTGATGCATCGAAAGTGATATATGATACCCAAAGCCTCTTCTGGTCAGGACTCACATAGATAGTATCGCCCCGCTGAAGTAGCGGAAAAACCGAATGGGTCGTTGTGAGCTGCGAAGTGCGATAGGGCAGCCTGAAAACACTTCTCAACGGAATGTCCTTGCGCGATGATGAGACAAGTGAGTCAATCACAATCGCAGAATGACTAACCATAGACACTTGATATATATCTTGGAAATGTGATGGGATTACATTTTCTATCGTCAACATATTCGGCTGGATAAATTCCACAGTGAGCGTTCTGTTGTCATCGGCAAAATGATAGGAATAAGGCAGAAAACTTCTGACCAACAAGAATGAGTCCACGTTGACACTACAAAGCTCTTGCTGATGCAATATAAACGTCTCATCACCAACAAAAATGGTGTCAAGCGAAGCCGAAAGTGACAATCGGATGCCTTCACGAAATAAGTTCTCTACAGGAGCATCTGTTAGAGCCTTGTCAACAACAATCTGGCGCAAGGATTCATTATGATAGGGATAATGGTATGAAAACCTTTGAACGACAGAATCATCACCCTCGCGTATTTCTAGAATGTTGGAGTTCAAAAAACGCAGTTGGCGGCCACCAACATTCTCATTGAACACTCCGCAAGGATAGCCGTTGTAAATCAGGTGCTGATATCGTTGCTTGACAAAACTTGGACAACCTAGGTCTAACGAGAGACATTCAAATGCAAGAGCTAGTAGAACTAATGATATGATAAAACAACTTCTCATTAGTATCTTAAATTAAGATTATTAGAATTATACCAGTTAGTGTGACAGAGGGACGGTTCTTTTGTCACATAGAACACCTTAAAAGAGCCGGTCCCCATGGCACAAAGACTATTTCTGAACTACTGAGCTGTAGGTTAGTTTATGATAACTTTGGT
>JAEEVE010000017.1 GCA_016290765.1 Muribaculaceae bacterium | reverse complement strand
ACCTTCGACTAGGTAAGCTCAGCGAGGGCTGTTTTGCCTTGAGCAACATCCCCCTCAGCGCCATCATTATCCTCGTCGAACAGAACGCCCCCCGCCACATTCTCCTCACCGCCTACACCCACTAATCAAATAAATGATAAGCGATCAGGGCTGCAGGTATGCGTACCTGCAGCCCTAATTAAACACTATCCAATTTCCTATTACCCCTAATCAAAGAAGTGGGCGGGAGGAAGGGGTTGCATGTTGTAGGTGGAGGCCATGGATTCGCCGTAGGCGCCGGCTGAGCGAATGGCAATGAGGTCGCCTCGCTGTGTGAGTGGCAGGGAGCAGTCACGGGCGAAGACGTCGCTGGACTCGCAGATGGGCCCGACGATGTCATAGAGTTCATGTTCGTGGGTGACGCTGGTGAGGTTCTGCACCTGGTGATGTGCCTCGTAAAGCGCCGGGCGGATGAGGTCGGTCATGCCGGCATCGAGGATGACGAAGCTCTTGTCGCGGTTGTGCTTGACATAGAGAACCCGGCTGATGAGTGAGCCGCACTGTGCAACGATGGCACGACCTAACTCAAAGTGCAACTGCTGGCCTGGGCGCAGGTGAAGGTGCTGCTTGAAGACGGCGAAGTAGCGCTCAAAGTCGGCTATTGGGTACAAGTCAGGGCGACCATAGTCAATGCCCAGTCCACCGCCGACGTTGATGATCTCGAAACGCACGCCGCGTTGCTCATAGAAGTCCTGTAGTTCGTTGACCTTGTCGCAGAGCATGCGATAAGGCTCCATGAGTGTGAGCTGCGAGCCAATGTGAAAATGTAGCCCCCGCAGGTGGATGTGTGGCAAGGCGATGGCATGTTCAATGACCGCTGGAAGTTCCTCGAGGGTGATGCCGAACTTGTTCTCGGCAGTACCGGTGGTGATGTAACGGTGCGTGTGAGCATCAATGTCGGGATTAACTCGGATGGCAATGGGTGCGATACAGTCGGCCTCGAGAGCAAGTTGGTTGATGACATCCATCTCGGGTACCGATTCGACATTGAAGCAGCCAATGTGTTGCTCCAGTCCCAGTCGAATCTCCCAATCGGTCTTCCCTACCCCTGCGTATGCCATCATACTGGGGTCAAATCCTGCCGCGAGTGCTGCCTTGATTTCGCCTCCGCTGACGAGATCAGCAGCGAGTCCAGCATCGGCTATTTCCTTGAGGATGCGAGGGTTGCCATTTGCCTTAACTGCATAGTGAATGACTGCAGGCAGTCCTTGGGCGTGCCGCTTAAGCTGGTTGATGGTTTCGCGCAGCAGTTGCGTATCGTAGTAATAAAATGGCGTTTGCATCGCCATGATGTCATTGAGTCTAAATTTCATTTGTCTTGTTTCTTCAGGCTTCAAAACCCACGATGGCCTATTTTATAGGTTATGTTCAAATTTTTGGCAAAATTAAGAATTCTTGGCGGGAGTGGCAAAATTATTTGACGAAAATTTGAAAAAAATAGGCGAATCGTACGTTATATGATAAGAATTTACTATTTTTGTTGCTATGAAGTTAAAGACACCCTATTATATCGTGTATGAGGAGAAGTTGCGTCGCAACCTGAACCTCATCCTGCGCGTGAGCCGCGAAGCCGACGTGAAAATCATCATGGCGTTCAAGGCCAATGCGCTGTGGCGCACTTTTCCCATCTTCCGCGAGTATGGCATTTGCTCGACTGCAAGTTCAGTAAACGAGATGTTGCTGGCCAACGACGAGCTTGAGTGCCTGGCGCACACCTATTGCCCGGCCTACACTGACGAGACGATCGAGCAGTTTATGCAGGGCAGTTCGCACATCACGTTTAACTCGGTTGAGCAGTACCGCCGCTTTGCTGACCGTATCGCCACGCACAATGCTACCGTGGGGGCGCACCGCATCAGTTGCGGACTGCGCATCAACCCGATGTGCTCGGTGATAGAGACAGACATTTACAACCCTTGTTGCCCTGGCTCGCGCTTCGGAGTGACAGCCGACCAATTGACCTCCCTACCCGACGGCATTGAGGGCATGCACTTCCATGCCCTGTGCGAGTCGACATCCTACGATCTGGCGAAGGTGCTTGACGCCGTAGAGGCACAGTTCGGTCACTATCTTGACAACCTGCAGTGGCTAAACATGGGCGGCGGCCACTTGATGACGCGCGCCGACTATGACGTGGAGCACTTGATAGGGCTGTTGAAAGCCTTCAAACAGCGACACCCTAACCTGGATATCATCCTTGAGCCTGGAAGTGCATTCTGCTGGCAAACGGGCGACCTTGAGGCGAGCGTGGTGGATGTGGTTGAGAATAGCGGCATCCATACTGCTATCGTCGACGTGTCGTTTGCGTGCCACATGCCCGACTGCTTGGAGATGCCCTACCAGCCGCGCATCAGCCAAGCACTATCCGAGGTGGATCGCACCAAACCAACCTACCGTATCGGCGGGAACTCGTGCCTGAGTGGCGACTATGTAGGCGACTGGAGCTTTGCCGAACCGCTGAAGGCGGGTGACCGGTTGACCTTTGAGGACATGAACCACTACACGACTGTGAAGACCAATATGTTCAACGGAATCCAGCACCCCTCGCTGGTGCTTAAGCGCATGGACGGCGCTACGGTTGTGATGCGGGAGTTCACCTACGAGGACTATAAGAACAGGATGGACTAATTTATTGCACAATGCAGAATTACTTTATTGAATATGAAGACTACATTACCATACTTTCGACCCATATTGAAGTCGACACAAAGCAAGGCAAACAATGACATCATCGACGAGTGCGTCGAGCTGTACGAGGCTGGAAAGCCCCAGGAGTCGTTGCTGCGCCTGATCGACTATTTCAACCCAGAGTTTCGTGATAAGTACTGCAACAAGTCAGGCACAAAGTTGCAAATTCCTCACGGCTCCATTGTGATTAACATCCACCTGAGCAAGCGCGAGGTGTATATCTTCAGCAATTTCCTGACAGTACCTGCCGAGCAACGTCTGCCCATGCTTCGCCAGGTTGCCGAGATGAACTCCAGCCGCCTGATGTTGCCGAGGTTTGTTCTTGACGGCGACCAGCTGCGCATCGAGTACCGCTGCAGCACGTCACAAAGCCACCCATACAAGATATTCACTGTGCTGCGCAACATCTGCCAAGTGGGAGATCGCTATGACGATGAGTTCATTGAAAAGTTCGGTGCCACGCGTGCCTATACGCCACAGGTTGTGCCCTACAGCACGCGCGACGTGAACTATATCTTCAAGGCGGTGCAGACGCTGTGTAAGCAGTCGCTTGAGGCGATTGACATGTACAGCCGCCAACGCTTTTACGGCAATGCGATGCAGGTGCTTGCCACCGCCATCTGCCAGATTTACTATGTTGCCAACCCTCAGGGCGGTTTGGTTAACAAGATCAATCGCGCCATCAGCATGCTCAGTTCGGATGACATTCCCATCCTCGACCAATTAAAGAAGGGCGTTACCACGCTTCAGGAAATCCAGTTGTTGAGCAAGGATGAACTGGCTAGTAACCTGTATCATGTGAACATCTTGGTGTCGCCCAATATGCGTGGCACACTGCAGACGTTGCAGAAGAAGCTAGCCGACGTGTTCAAGATGTCGCTCGAGCGCATCCAGTTTAAAGACTATGAGCAAGTGGCACTGCGTTTGACCTACGCCATCTACCGTCTTTTCTACGAGTACGACATCCCCGACAATATCAACATTGTGCTGACCAAGGGTTTGAAACAGGCCAGCGGTAAACCGTTCAAGGAGGCATCCATCACGCTGCTGCAGACCATTGACCACCTGATGGATGATGACAACTTTGAATAATGCACATGGCACAATTCTTAATTCTCAAACAAAATGTTTAATCCAGATATATTTAAAGCAGTGTTTCAAGTGAAACACTCGGGCGGCTCGGGCAGTTGCTTCTACCTGAAGTCGCTGAACCTGTTTGTGACCAACAACCATGTGGTGGAGGGCTTTCACGAGGTCGCCATCCATGACCATAACAAAGTAGCCCACCTAGCTAAGGTAGTGGTGGTGAACACGACCGTCGACCTGGCGCTGCTTGCAGTGGACGATGACTTCAGCGACCTGCCAGAACTGACGCTTGCCGCCGACCATGCACTGACCTACGGCGACAAGATGAAGGTGGCGGGATATCCCTACGGCATGCCGTTCACGGTTACCGAGGGCACTGTATCATCGCCCAAGCAACTGATGGATGGGCGCTATTATGTGCAGATTGATGCCCCTGTGAACCCTGGCAACTCGGGCGGCCCCATCTTCAACGAGAATGGCGAGGTGGCTGCAGTGACGGTCGCCAAGTTCACCGATGCCGACAACATGGGCTTTGGTATTCGTATCGAAGACCTGAAACAGTTGCTGGAGTCGGTGGGCAAGGTGGAGCGTGACAAATTTCAGGTACAATGCGACAGTTGTGAGGACCTGATTGCTGAGGACGAGGTGAACAAGGAGTTCTGCCCCACTTGTGGCCAGCGCCTTCCCGACGGTGTGTTTGAGCAGCATGAGTTGTCACCACTGGCCGTATTCTGTGAGCGCGTTATCAAGCGTTTGGGCATCAACCCCGTGGTGGCACGCAACGGCGAGGAGTCCTGGCGATTCCACAAGGGTTCGGCCGAGATTCGCATCTTTGTCTACGACAACGACCACTTCTTTGCCGTGTGCCAGAGCAACCTTTTGCCCAAGAAGGACGTGTTGCCCGTGCTGGAGTATATGCTCAGCACTGACCTCGGTCCATTCAAGATGGGCATTGAGGACCGCGACATCTACTTGCTTTACCGCCAGCACATTACCGACGTAACCGACATGAGCGAGAAAGTGGCAAAACAGGTAAGTGACAATCTGGTGAAACTCGCGCTGAAGGCCGACGAGCTTGACAACATCCTCGTTGACAAGTTCGGCTGCGAGTTCTCGCAGTACAGCAAGATATAACTGCCTTACCCCATTGAGAAACTGCTTGTTACATTGTTAGGCAGGAAATCTAATCAGCAAGATGGGTGATGACTATGAAATAAGAACTTATTATTGCCACTGTGGTGACATTGTTCCCCAAGACAGGCAATCTTATCGTTATTGCGAAGGCCGCGTTTGGTTCACTGTAAGTGAGATTGGCGACCGCATTGGCTATGATGACGATGTAGTCTCTAATGCCATCGCTGAAATCATGCCCCATTTGTCATCAGACAAGACTTATGAACGCGAATTTAAATCTACGTTAAAGCATATCTCCCCAGACTATCGCATCAAGTGTTATGATGTAAATGTCATGAAGGCAGTAATGCACAAGCTACATGAGCGCGATGTCGAGTTCTTGTTATGGGCACAATCCATCTCTGGAGAAGATCCTCTTCATCGTTATGAAGATTACATCAAAAACAAGGAGAAGCCCATGGCTCAGCAACTTAAGCCATATCGTTTCAATATTTTTGACCGCATTTGGTATGAATATGAGTGGGCATCAGCTTCATATCGACATACCAGAGTTAATGGATTAATTCTATACTTAGTTTTATTCTTTACATTGGCTATCTGCATGTATAGTCTGAACTGGCCATTCTGGATTATTATATGTAGTTTCTTCTGCTTTCTATTTGCCTATAATTGGTACTTTAGTGACGAACGTTGCGATGCCATCAAGCATCACTATGGAATCAATCGAGAACCAATGAATGCATATAAAATAGTATTCTACCACTTGATTGCTTATGGCATATTGTTCATTAGCATGGGAGTATACCTCAATAAAACTCATCCTGATTTTTAATATTTTCTTTGCCAACCAAATTCTAATGATTATGAAACGAGGGAAACATATTTGTGAGACGCTGAAGGGCATCCGTCGTGAGATTGCCGAGGCGAATGAGATTGAGTACTCGCCCACCCCTTGCACACATGAGGGTGACTGTGCGGGAACTTGTCCTGCGTGCGAGAGCGAGACGCGTTGGCTCGAGAGCCAGCTGCGCCTGCGCCAGTCGCTGGGCAAGGCGGTGACCATTGCGGGATTGAGCCTGGGTGCCGCATCGCTGGCGGGCTGCAACAGTTGTTCGAATCCTATGCAACCTGTAGGCATCGTTGAGGATCCGAACGCTCCTGTGATGGTGTCGGACAGTGACTCAATTGAAGAAATGCTGGAAGGTGATGTGATGATGGATCCTGACAGTTTCTGCACTCCCCCCAAAGAGCCGCAGGAGATTGACGGTGTGCCGCAACCCGAGGACCCGAACGACTGTCGCCCCGAGCCAACGAAATGAGCATTCCATTGACCGCACCTTTGATAGGCGTGAATCGGCACCGTCTGGCAACTGATGGCCAGGGGGTAACGACGTTGGTGGCCTTTCATGGCTGCCCGTTGCAGTGTCGCTATTGCCTGAATGACCAGTGCCACGATCCGGAACGCATCCTTCGCACCGCCACGCCCGAACAGTTGGTCGACGAGTTGGCAATTGACAACCTATACTTCCTGGCAACAGGTGGCGGGGTGTGCTTTGGAGGAGGTGAACCATTGCTGTACAGTGAGTTCATTGAAGCATTCTGTGAATTAAAGGTTCCGGAATGGAAGGTAACGGTCGAGACCTCGCTCAACGTGCCACAACATCACTTAGAACGACTGCTACCACACATCGACCAATATTTCATTGACATCAAAGACTGCAATCCCGAGATTTATCGCGCCTACACAGGATGCGACAACAAGCTGGTAATGAGCAACCTGCGTTGGCTAATTGGCCACAAGGGGATTGCTGAACGGATTGTGATGCGCCTGCCACTGATACCTGAATACAACACTCCCGACCACGTGTCACGCAGCCGGGCAATGCTGGCCCAAATGGGCGTAATCAACTTTGATGAGTTTGAGTATAGGACTTGACTAGAAGCACTAGCTGCAGTAGGCGTTGAATAAGGCTTCGGCACAGCGCTCGCCGTCGATGGCGGCCGAGACGATGCCTCCAGCATAGCCGGCCCCCTCGCCACATGGATAGAGGCTTTGGATAGTGATGTGCCGCAGCAATTCGTGATCGCGCGGAATGCGTACGGGCGATGAGGTGCGCGTTTCCACGCCGATGACGATGGCATCGTTGGTCAAGAAACCTTTAGCATAGCGGCCAAACACCGAGAACGCCTTGCGCAGACGCGTGGCGATGAACGGCGGCAACCACTGGTCGAGGCGTGAGGGTTGCAGACCAGCGGGAAATGACGACGGGGGAATCAATTTCGTAGGCTTTCCCTCGACAAAGTCCTTCATGCGCTGAGCACCTGCCTGTTGGGTGTGGCCCGCTTCCTCGAAGCATCGACGCTCCAAGTCCTCCTGGAAGCGCATCACCTTGAGCACTCCCATGTCTTGATACTTGTGAGGCAGATCCTCGGGATGAATCTCTACTACCATGCCCGAGTTAGCCCAATAGGTGTCGCGTCTGCTAGGAGACATGCCATTGACCACCAACTGGCCCGGTGCGCTAGCAGCAGGCACCACTACCCCACCCGGACACATGCAGAACGAGTACACTCCACGTCCATCGACCTGAGTGACAAAGCTATACTCGGCAGCGGGCAGATACTCACCACGCCCTGCGGGGTTGTGATACTGTATTTCATCGATAATATGTTGAGGGTGCTCTAGTCGCACACCCACGGCAATGCCCTTTGCCTCAAGATCGACTTGCTGGTCGTGAAGCATCTCGTAAACATCGCGGGCCGAATGACCTGTTGCCAAGATGACCGGTCCCTCAAAGCACACACCCGTGGCACACTCCACCCCCGTTACCTTGTCATCGCTGATTATCAAACGCGTGACGCGGGTATTGAAGTGCACCTCGCCACCACAACGCAAGATGGTCTCGCGCATCGCCTCGATGACACGCGGCAACTTGTCGCTGCCGATGTGCGGATGCGCATCAATGAGGATGTCCTCCTTGGCGCCGTGCTGCACGAAGATGCCCAATATACGATCGACCGACCCGCGCTTCTTGCTGCGGGTGTAGAGCTTGCCATCGCTATATGCTCCCGCCCCACCCTCGCCGAAGCAGTAGTTGCTGTCGGGGTCAATGACACCCTCGCGCGAGATGCGTGCCACATCCACACGGCGGTCAATAACATTTTTGCCGCGCTCCAGGACGATGGGCTTGACGCCTAACTCGATAAGTCGCAAGGCAGCAAAAAGTCCACCTGGACCTGCTCCGACAACAATGGCTTGCATCTTGCCGTCGACAGGGCGGTAATCGATGGGTGGCACCAAATAGTCGCGCGTCATGGGCTCGTCGATGTAGACACGCACTTTGAGGTTTACCATGACGTTGCGCTGACGCGCATCAATCGATCGCTTGATAATGCGCACACCTGTGATGCGCGACTGAGGGATGTGTCGCTCACTGGCGATGTAGTGGGCAATATCATCGTCGCTGGCTGCCACGCGCGGCGACACCCGGATTTGAAGTTCTTCTTTCATAGTTTTTCAATTCAACTCAGCATTTTCACTAGCCTCTTCCCATTGAGTGAGGGTGTCTTCGAGTTCGTGCTGAAGTTCAGCGTGGCGATCGTAGATGGTAGGATCGTCGGTCTGACCTTGAGACAGTTGTTGCTCAATGGCAGCTATGTCGTTTTCTAATTGCTGAATATGTTCCTCAAGCTGCTTGACACGTTTCTGCGCTTGCTTTATACGGCGCTCACGCTCCTTTTGCTGCTCGTAGCTGAGCCGTCCTGCCGAGGGTGCATTGTCGGTGGGCACATCTTTGGTTTCGGTCTTACTCGACTCCATCTGCTGCAACGAATCGAGCTGTTTCTTCTCAAGGAACTCCCAAATGCCGCACAGGTGTTCACGCACGCGATGGTCGCCAAACTCATAAACCTTCTGGACCATGCCGTCAAGGAAATCACGGTCGTGGCTCACCACGATGACGGTGCCGTCAAACTCGGTGATGGCCTGCTTGAGGATATCCTTGGTGCGCATGTCCAAGTGGTTGGTCGGCTCATCGAGGATAAGCAAGTTGACTGGCTCGAGCAGGAGTTTGATCATCGCCAATCGGCTCTTTTCGCCACCCGAGAGCACCTTGACTTTCTTTTCGCTTGCCTTACCACCAAACATAAAAGCACCCAAGATGTCGTTGATGCGGGTGCGTATATCGCCCACTGCCACCCGATCGATTGTGTCGAAGACTGTAATGGTCTCATCGAGCAGTTGTGCCTGATTTTGTGCAAAGTAGCCAATTTTGACGTTGTGCCCTATCTTCAGTTCACCCTCATAGGGAATCTCATTCATGATGCACTTGACCAGTGTCGACTTGCCAGCGCCATTCTTACCGACAAAAGCCACTTTCTCGCCACGCTTGATAGTAAAAGTGACTCCTTTGAAAACATTGAGCGTATCATAATCCTTGCGAAGATCCTCGGCGATGACGGGATAGTCGCCAGAACGCGGCGCGGGCGGGAACTTCAAGCGCAGTCGTGAGGTATCGACCTCGTCAATCTCGATGCGCTCAATCTTCTCGAGCTGCTTGATGCGGCTCTGCACCTGTACAGCCTTGGTGGGCTTATATCTGAACTTCTCGATGAACTCCTCGGTGTCATGAATCATTTTCTGCTGGTTCTCGTAGGCTCGTTTTTGTTGCTCAAGTCGTTCCTTGCGCAGTTCTACGAAATGCGAGTAGTTGACCTGATAGTCATAAATCCGCCCCAGCGAGATTTCGATGGTACGATTGGTGACACGGTCGATGAATGCCCGGTCGTGGCTCACCAACACGAGTGCACCATTGCGATTACGCAAGAAGCTTTCTAACCACTGGATGGAGTCGATGTCCAAGTGGTTGGTCGGCTCGTCGAGCAAAAGTACATCGGGCTTCTGGAGCAGCAGTTTGGCAATCTCAACTCGCATGCGCCATCCTCCGCTGAATTCACCCGTTGGCCGCTCAAGATCGGTACGCTCAAAACCTAGTCCCATAAGAGTTTTCTCAATCTCGGCCTCCATGTTCTCGCTCTGTAGCATAGTCCGCACCTCGGTTTTCAGTGCCAGACGATCGATAATGTCCTGGTAGGCCTCCGAATCATAGTCAGTGCGTTCAGCGAGCTCGCTGTTGAGTCGGTCGATGGTGGCATCGAGTTCGTGAATATGTGCGAATGCCTTCTCGGCCTCTTGTCTGACGGTGAGTGTATCGGTAAGCACCATTTGCTGGGGCAAATAGCCTATGGTGATGTCGCTGGGCCGCGCCACCACTCCACTGGTGGGGCTTTGCAGTCCAGCGATTATTTTGAGCATGGTCGACTTGCCTGCGCCGTTTTTCCCGACGAGTGCAATGCGGTCACGCTTGTTGATGACATAATTAATGTCGTCGAGCAGGACTTGGCTTCCAAACTCGACGTGCAAGCTCTGAATCGAAATCATGGTGCAAAGGTAGTATTTTTAATTGAAAATGGAGAATTGAGAATGGAGAATTAGATAAATTTGGCTACGGCATGGCAAACAAAGCAAAAAAATAATTTGCTTTGCACTCAGCTTGCACAAATTATGAGAATTAAATCGTATCTTTGTGGCAAAATTTGAATCTATGGACATCAAGGAACTATACAAGCATTACCAGGAGCATCCTGTCGTAACGACCGACAGCCGCGACTGCCCGGTGGGCAGCATCTTCATTGCATTGAAGGGTGAGACCTTCGACGGCAACCAGTTTGCCGCTTCGGCACTAGAAAAAGGCTGTTCGATGGCCGTGGTCAGTGACGCTGCGGTTGCAGGTACTGACCCTCGCATGGTGCTTGTTTCCGACACGCTACAGACTTATAAAGACCTGGCTCGTGAGCACCGCCGCCAATTTGATATTCCCGTCATCGGCATTACAGGCACCAACGGCAAAACGACCACTAAGGAACTGACCCGCGCCGTGCTTGCACAGCGTTACAACGTCTTGGCTACTGAGGGAAACTATAACAACGATGTGGGTGTACCTAAAACATTGCTTCGCTTGCGCCCCGAGCATGAGATTGCCATCGTGGAGATGGGGGCCAGCCATCCTGGTGATATTCAGACGCTGGCAGAGACTGCCGAACCCACATGCGGCTTAATTACCAATGTGGGTAAGGCGCATCTACAAGGCTTTGGTTCGTTTGAGGGCGTGGTTCACACCAAGGGTGAGCTGTATGCCAACCTTGCCGAGCGTTCGGGCAGTGTCATCTTTGTCAATGCCGACAATCCACATCTGATGGGTATCTTGCCAGAAGGGATTGAGACAGTTCTCTATACGCAGGATGCATCGAAGGCAGCCCGTGTTTGCGGTGAGGTTGTGGCGTGTGATCCGTTCCTGCGTCTTCGCTGGCGTGAGGCTGATGGACCGTGGCACGCTGTGACGACCCACCTGATAGGCAGTTACAACCTTGATAATGTGCTTGCCGCCATGACTGTGGGTCTGCAATTTGGGGTCACTCCCCAACAGATATGCGCCGCCATTGAGGGCTATGTGCCATCAAACAACCGTTCGCAGTTGACCGAAACATCTCACAACCACCTCATCATCGACGCATATAATGCCAACCCCACTTCGATGGCAGCTGCCCTCGATAATTTCTCCTTGATGCAGGTGTCGCCCAAGATGGCCATCCTGGGCGAGATGCGTGAACTGGGCGCAAGCAGTGCCGAGGAGCACCAGCGTATTGTCGATCGGTTGGCCAACTGCCCGTTTGACATGGTGTGGTTGGTGGGTTCTGAGTTTGCCACCATCGACTGCCCCTGCCGCAAGTTTGCAAATGTCGAGGAAGTGAAAGCTGCTCTTGCCGCCGATTGCCCACAGGGCTACTACATCCTCATCAAGGGTTCAAACGGCACCAAACTTTTCCAGCTTCCCGAGTTGCTTTGATTTTGTATTAACTAGAACAATAATCACACAATGCTTATGGACGCGAAATACAAACTATTTTTCGGAGGGGCTTTCAGCTTTGACGATCGTGACGAGGACTATGATCTGGCCGCCGCCGAAGATTACCGTGCACAACTGTTGGGTAGTGTTCAGGCATTGCTCAGGCCCAAGGACTTGAGCGGTGTCCTGATTAATGACAACGTACTGTATATCGGGCCATTCTATTTTGAGGCCGAGAGCAGAAAAGCACAAGACATCATCACCTGCGAGAAGCAGATGATAGAGAACTGCACCGATGCTGTCTTTGTACTCGATGACGCTGCATGCCCTGGCACCATTGCCGAGATCATGTATGCCAACCAGCTACAGAAAACAATTCATTTGTTCTATATCAAGCACAATGATGATGAGGAAACCGAGAGCGACTTGCATACGCCGTGCTGGTATCCGTTGACATTCTGCCAGTTGACAAACACGTCAACCAAGCTCTATGAATGTGACGACATGAAAGATGCGGTCAGAAAAGTTTTTGACCTCATCACTTTCAACTTTGGTTAGGTGTAGCCTCAGCTGGTCGCCTTGCCAAGCATGATGTTGATGACGGCGTTGACATCGCTCACATCCACCGAGTTGTCACCATTGATGTCGGAATTGCCTGGATAGGCACTTGCCTGCACCTTGCCCAGCATGATGTTGATGATGATGTTGACATCGCTCACATCCACCTTGCCGTCACCATTGATGTCGCCTGTGAGTGTGGGCAGTTCGGTTACCACCTCAATGAGTTTGTAGCAGTTGGCATAGTCGCCAATAGTGCCCTCGGTGGAGCCTCTCTTGGCCTCGACCATGATTAAGTAGCGCCCAGGTTCAAAGTTAATGCTACTAGAGAAGTCAATGGTCTTCTGTTCGCCAGCAGGTATATTTTGGTTGCCCATATAGAGTATGCCTCCATTGGTGAGGGTATACTGCCTCATGCGCACATAGACATAGCCGTTGTGTGCATCGGGGGCGGCGAGGGTAATGCTGCCTTGGAGTTTCTCGCCCTTAACGACATAGTCCGGCAAATTGATTGACACAGCATTGAGGAAGATGTCACTGGCCTCGCCCACCTGGATAGTGAGTGGATACAAGTCGTTGTTATCATCGGGGGCAATCTTTCCGTCGTCGGTGATATAGGTAACTAACACGCGGTAAGTCCCTGGGTCGACGGGCAGCTTGCGGTAGAAAGTCAGTGTCTTTGCCTCGCCCTGCTCAACGGTTGTGTTGGCTTGTTGGTAGATGTACGACTTCGTGGGGTCAGCAATGTCAACAAGGTTAAGGATTACACCCACATTGCCCGCTGCTCCATAATTGCGGGTGTTGAGGGCGAAATACACCTTGTCTCCCTGGTTGATAAAGTCGGTGGCATCTGCCTTCTTCCATTGGACAGCGGTAGTCAGTCGCATGACGGGTGTCAGCGCTTCGGGCAACACCTCGACGATGCCATCGCCCTGCGTTTGCTCAAAGGGGTATTGCTCAAAGTCCTTTTCAAATGCCGATAGTTGGTATTGTCCAGCCGGCATTTCTTCAGCGAGGTTGACTAGCAACTGCACTTGTTCTTGGCTCGCGTCGTAGATGTTCACTGCGTTTTCGTAATCGTATTTCGTCGTTGGGCTTTCGGTGCTAGTGAAGCGTATGACGATGGTGCGCAGGCGCACATCGGGGCTGTTGTTGCGAAGCTTAAGATCAAATGCTGCCGAACCCTTGGCGTAAACTTTACCCTGGGGTTGCAGGGGGCTGAGCAAGGTCACATCGGGATGCGACCCACTATCGTCTAGCGTCTGTATCTTGCCGTTGGCAACAGTGGTGTTGAAGTAACCCACATAGGGCTTGTTGCGCGCGTCACGGCCACGGCAATAACGCATCAGTTGCCAAGGCGAATCGGCATCTTCACGGAATGCCATCCACACAGTTGCCTCGCCATCATCGGCCACCACCGCTTTAGGGATGTCGTAAATGGAGTGCATGGCCAGCAAGCCTGTGTGGCTGCCATCAAATCCTGCGATATTGATGGATTCTTCCTTCAAAACCTGCACAATTTGTCCGTCACGCACCAGTGCCACACCCAATTGGCCAGTGAAAGGCTTCGTGTCGAAATTCTCAATAGTGACCATCACGTTGAAAGCGTTGGCATCTTGGGTAATCAGACGCATGCTTAAAGCGTTGTAGATGGGACGCTCGTAAACGCTGGAACCAGTGGGTTTCTGTATGCCCGTAATGATTTCTTGGTCAAGGTTATAGCCTCCTGTGCCTCCTCCGATGCCTAAGTCGTCGGGGTCAAGATGGTTGACAAGGAAGTAACCGTCACTTTGGCCATACCAACCCCAATTGATGTGGACGAATCCCTCGGAGTCATAGCCGTCGCAAACGAAAGCGTGACCGCTGCTTCCCACCTCGCTAGACGCGGCATAATAAACGGGACGGCCGGCATCGAGCTCATCCTGAATGAGATTGAGCCACTCGTCACTGCTGTAGTAGTCGCGTTTGCGCATGGTCACAGCCGAATCATAGCAGAAGTAATCGCGTAAAGCCTGTGGCACCATCATTGAGTGCGCACCGCTGCCGTTAGGCATGTACTCCATGTCTACGGCAATGCCGAAGTGTGCCGCCAGTGTGGCGACGGCTGTGCGTTCCTGCGCCGTAGCAGTGACATCTGCATAGCTGGGCAACATGTGTGCCCAGTCGTAAGTTGTTCCACCGAAGTCGGCAGTATATTGCTGGCCATTGACAGTGATGGTCTTTGTGCCATTGCCCTGGTCGGGGTACTGGTGGTAACGCATAATCTGCGTGGCGGCGGTGGCGACACAGCCCACATAATAGTGGGTAACGCCATCACGGCCAGTATAAGTTGGACACAGGTCGTTGTAGGGAGTGCCTTGTCCCCAATGGATATCACCCAACAATGGCTGTACGATGGGTGTCCCTTGGCTTGCGGCCCGCTGTGACGCCGCCCGTTGGCCACAGGCCTGCACATAGCGCTCGTTGAGCTGCATCCATGTACGCAGGTTGTCGGGCATATTGTCGTAGCTGAACGAGCCATGGGTGGCATAGCCCAGAATGGGTGCCGCCATGTCGTCGCCCGAAACGATGACAAAACCATTGCCATCAGCATGGTTGAACACATAGTAGGGTGCTGCGGTCGTGGCAGGGGCTTTGCGCCCTAACCTATGCCATTGCGGTGCGGCTTGCTGCCACTGTATCGACTGGCTGAATCGTGTTGCAATCATCTCGGCCTGCTCCCAGTCGATGGGTGCCGACCAAGCAACTGCCCATGCCATAAGACAGAGCGAAATCGTAGCTATTTTTTTCATTTTGGTTGCTTTTAATCTACCTTGAGAAAGGCAAAATATACAGCGGCGATGAGGAGAAAGAAGGCGACGAAATGATTCCAGTGGAGCGACTCGTTCTTGAAAAAGATGGTGACAAAGACGGTAAAAACAGTGAGTGTAATCACCTCCTGTAACACCTTGAGCTGCATAAGACTGAAGGGGCCTCCATTCTCAACGTAACCGATGCGGTTAGCGGGAATCATGAAGAAGTACTCAAACAGGGCAATGCCCCATGAGAAAAGGATGACGACAATGAGCGGCCAGTGGGTACTGACGCCCATTTGCTGTAGCTTGAGATGCCCATACCAAGCAAAGGTCATGAGTATGTTACTCACGATGAGCAGTGACAATGTGGCAATGATGGTCCAATTCATTTCTGGCGTTTCTTGCTAAGGGCTGCACGACGGCGAGCCAGTTCGGCATAGCCTTCCTCGTAGGTTTTCATGTTTTTCTTGACGAGGACTTGAGCGTAGCCAGTGCCTTCCTTGTTGTATAGTTTCTGTAGGTTAATATAATGCTTGCCGTTGCCGCGCGTGATGCTGAACACTTCGGCTTCTCGCTTGTTGACGAGGTCACACTGAGTGGAGTGACGTTGCTTGGTGGTTCCTTGCAAGCATTGGGGCACTCCATTCTCGCCTATCCACACAGGGAACACCTCGGCACAGGGTGGATAGCCCAGTGCGGTCCACATGGTGGTGAGGCTAGGGTCTTCGCCAGGCAAGACGCCCTCGATAACGATTGAGGCAGTGCTGATGCGGCGCGGGATGAAGTCCTGGTCGATGAGCCACTCCAGGCCACTGTCGTTGTAATTGCGTTTCATGCGGCTGTGGTAGAATGTGCGCGAGATGACCTCGGTGAAGGTGGCGGGAGTGATGTTGCACTCCAGGATGTAGGGCCGCAACAGTTCCCGCTCATTGTCGTGGCGAATGTAGCCCATGCCCTCGTTCTCGCGTCCGCTTACCGAGTAGTTGGTGCGGGTGAGGATGCCCGTGGGCTCGTCGGCAAGGTTAAATCGCACCCACTTGAAGTTGCCCGTCTCAAAGTAGGCTCCGTTGCCCTGCGCGTCGATGACACCAAAGTTCGCCTCCACGCCTAGGGGCTTGGGCAGCTGCTCCAGCACACGCTCAAAGTCGTCGACCGTGGTGCAGCGCTCCAACACGTAGCGCATGATGACACCTTCGCGATCCATGTCGCGCTCGGGCACATTGTCCTTGTTGAGGTTATAGCTGGCAGTGTTCATGATAGCGAAGCCGCGCTCGTTGAACCCCAGCCATGCAGCACTGTCCTTGGAGTCGCGCGCATCAAAGAGCGCGACAAACTCCAGCAGCCCGTCATGCGCCTTGATGCGTTCCACACGATTGTTCTGGTCATTGGTGTCGCGGTTTTTCCACAACAACGGTCGCCCGTTGGCGGTGAGGCGGCCACTGACAATGGCCGATGTGCAGGCATCAACGACGATGGTCGCGGCCAGCAGGAAGATGGTGGCTAGAAAAAAGCGTTTCATTTTGATATGCGTTTTTTTGCTGACCTCGGTGCTACCCGAGGTCCACAGGACTATTTCTTGTCTCGGTCGTAGTGGGGCATTTCGTTAGGGAGGATGATAGAAATTTCGACCATTCCCTTGACCTCGCCGTCTACCTTCCAGGGCGACTGGAAGATGAGTTTCTTCACCCCATTCTTGGTGATGGTATAGCAGTTGGTCGTGTCGCTCTCCATCATGTGGCGAATCATCTGCTGCGAGCGCTCTTGGTGGCACGGGAACAGATTCTTCCCTACCATGGTTTCTCCACCCTTGTTAAACGTTTCGCGCGAACGCTCGTTCATATAAATCACGGTGCCATCGTTATCGCAAACGGTGATGGCGCAATGCATTTGTTCTGCCCAGTCCACTTTTGTAGTTAATAGTTAAGAGTTAAGAGTTAAGAGTTAAGAGTTAAGAGTTAGAGGTGCAAAAGTAGTGATTTTTTGGAACATGTGAATGAGGGATAAGGTTTTTTTTGTAATTTTGGGGGTTGAAAAGCTAGATAACGATGAGGAATTATTATTTTGAGACTGAGATCGCCGTCTGTGCCACGGGGACGGTGACAGGGGGACTCTATTGTCACGTGAGGCTCATTCTTACGAGTATGACAATAATGGCAATATCCTTTACGTTAATACATTAAGATTGAAGCCTAACATGACCGCCCAGCCAGATACTGTGCAGCATGCCCGTGACAAAAGAACCGTCCCTCTGTCACAGGTAATGATTAATGGAAAGGTATATATATATGATTCAAAAGACCATTACAAATCTTTAGAATAGTTCAGATGAAAACTGAATTCATATTATTTCATGCATTTTTGTGTGCAATTGGTTGTGTTTTGTTAATTATTGTGGCTTGCATTAGCGTAAATGTTGACTTAGTGCACGCATCATTGCGGATGAGTGGTTTTATACTCAATAGAGTAACTATTGATATTTGTTTCATCATATTATTTATTATATTTACTTACATGTTGTCACATGTGATTTTTCGTAAAAAAATTACTTTAAAGTATAGATTATATGTAATAGCAATTGAATTAATTGTGTATTTTATGATTGTAGTTTACGCTTCATATAGATGGTATGTTGTGTTGCAGTATTATGGCAGCAAATTGGGGTAGAATATGCTTCTACAATCATCAGATGCAATCGAAAACTGAAACGCATAATAATTGCCCCGGGGACGGTTCTGTTGTCACGGCATTTTTTAGAAGTTTTATGACACGCTCGAACACCAACTACCGCACGGCGCTGGTCGCCCCGACCGCCAATGACAGTATCCGTGAGGCGCATTCTTACGAGTATGACAATAATGGCAACATCCTTTACGTTAATACATTAAGACTGAAACCTGACATGACCGCCCAACCCGATACCGTGCAGCGTACCCGCGAGGAGAAGTTCCGTTGGGACGAGGAGAACCGCCTGACGGCACTCTCTCAGAACGGCTACGTCTCCAATTACTGGTATGACGCGAATGGCGACAGGGTCATCAAGGAGCATGGTGAGAACATGGCGGTGTTCGTCAACGGTCGCCAGGACGGTTGTGTGACACAGACCGGCAGGTACAGCGTTTATCCCAACCCCTATTACAGCTACGGCGACGATGGCCGTTACACCAAGCACATCTACATCGGCGGTGAGCGTGTCCTCTCGCAGGTGGGCGGTGTGTATGGCGAGCCAAGAATTCTTGATTTGATTGGTAAAGTCCAAATAGAAACGCAACGTTTTTTCCTCTCGGCGAAGCCCAAAACATGAAAAACACCGAGGGGAGCGCCTAGCGGCAAGGGGGCGAGCAGCCCCCGCCGAGCGGCAAAAACAGATGCGACACAAAAAAATCAAAAAAGGGAGACCGAAGTCTCCCGACAATTAATTAATTTTGTGTTGCATCATGTCAAATCAATTAATTGAGGCACAAAGGTACGAAATTTATTTGGGAATCAAGCGAGGTTGGTCATTTTCTCGCATTTCCCGTGAGATAGGTGTGAGCAAGAGCACCGTCAGCCGCGAGGTGTCCCGCAACAAGAAGTCTGACGGGGAGTATGTCTGGACGATAGCGCAGGCCAAGAGCGACTCCCGCCGTCACGGCCTTTCGGGCAACCACCGCAAGGACGAGCTGCTGTGGCTGCGAGTCGACCAGCTGATCACCGAGGAGCAGTGGTCACCCGCGCAGATTTCCGGCTACCTGCGCCAGCGTGGCGTGTCGGTGTGCAAGCAGACCATCTACAACCATGTCCACGCCGACCAGACGGGTGTTCTGGCGCAGAACATGCGCCACAAGCTCAAGTACAGGCGTAGGCAGGGAAAACTGCGCCCCACCAAGGCGACAAACATCCCGAACCGCACGAGCATCCACGAGCGTCCCAAAGAAGTCGACGGCAAGCGCCGGGGGGACTGGCAGATGGACCTGATCATGGACTCTTTCGGGCATGCCATATTGACCTTGACCGAAACGGCCACCAACATGCTCATGATGGAGAGGCTCAGATACGGCAGGCGGGCGAAACCGGTCGCGAAAGTGGTCAGTAGGCTGCTGTTCCCGTACAGGGGCGAGGGAGTCAAGACCATCACCACCGACAACGGGAGCGAGTTCGCCGCCCACATGGACATCACAAAGGCCATCGGGGCGAAGGTCTATTTCGCTGACAGCTACTGCTCATGGCAGAAGGGAGCCATTGAGAACATGAACAAACTCATCAGGCAATACATCCCGAAAACAGCCAATTTCAACGACTTCTCAAACGAGAAAATTATGGAGATACAGAAGAAAATCAATCGCAGACCAAGAGAAAAACTCAATTTCTCAACACCAAAACAGGAGTTTTTCAAATTTTTCAACTAATTTTGTCAGGTGTTGCATTTGTTGTTGGACTCTACAAACCGGCAAACGAATAAACTCGGTCGAAATAATTCTTAATTCTTAATTCTTAATTCTTAATTTATTACTACCTTTGCAGCTTGAAAAAAATCATCAGTCTCAAAGGCTAATGACTAAATGCTAAATGCCAACAGCTTAACAACAAAGATATGAACATTTCTTACAAATGGCTAAGACACTACATCGACACTGACCTCACCCCCGAGGAGGTGAGCGTAGCATTGACCTCGCTCGGACTCGAGGTGGGCGCTCTTGAGCGTGTCGAGACAATTCGTGGTGGACTTCGCGGCCTGGTCGTGGGACACGTTGTCACCTGCGTTGACCACCCCAATAGTGACCACCTGCACATCACCACCGTCGACTTGGGCAATGGTGAGGCTCCCGTACAGATTGTGTGCGGCGCCCCCAATGTTGCCGCTGGACAGAAGGTGATTGTCGCCACACTGGGCACCAAGCTCTATGACGGCGATCAGGAATTTACCATCAAGCGCTCGAAGATGCGCGGTGAGGAGTCGCTGGGCATGATTTGCGCCGAGGACGAGATTGGTGTGGGTACTAGCCACGACGGCATCATCGTATTGCCTGAGGACACTGTGGTAGGAACGCCTGCCGCCGAGTACTATGGCATCGAGGATGACTGGCTGATTGAAGTGGACCTGACGCCCAACCGCATTGACGGAGCATCACACTATGGCGTGGCACGCGACCTGGCAGCCTGGTGCAAACAGAACGGCCGCAAGGGAATCCTCACCAAACCCAGTGTGGAAGCCTTTAAGATTGACCGCATGGATGGCGGCATCCCTGTCGAGGTGCTGAACACCGAGGCATGCCCGCGCTAC
The DNA here is from genome assembly GCA_016290765.1 of Muribaculaceae bacterium. Classification (GTDB taxonomy): domain Bacteria; phylum Bacteroidota; class Bacteroidia; order Bacteroidales; family Muribaculaceae; genus Sodaliphilus. The sequence goes on along the minus strand of JAEEVE010000017.1, from coordinate 137 downwards.
AGCGGCATTACCGTACGTGGCGTGAAGGTACAGGAGAGCCCCAAGTGGCTGCGCGACTGGTTGCTCGCCGTGGGACAACGCCCCATCAACAACATCGTCGACATCACTAACTATATGCTCTTGGGCATGGGACAGCC
>JAEEVE010000240.1 GCA_016290765.1 Muribaculaceae bacterium | reverse complement strand
AATCCACCTATTCCAGTAAAAACAGGTTCACCATCTGCCGTTAGAGTCTGAAAGCGAATGTGATTTGTTGCCTCGCTGGCCGCAAAGTTCAACTGCATATTTTCGCTTATTTCCACTTGCTCTCTGATGACGACCCTATCATGGTCATAACCGTCGAATGCAACAAGGATATCATAGACTCCTCCTGGAACAGTTAGCACATTGGAACCATTCATCAGCTGATGGAGACCGAGTGCATGATTATCGATGTTATTCTCTTCGTTATAAAGCCCAATGATTAGCGCACTCTGAATGGCAGGATCAAAGTCAAGCACAAAGTCCACTTGATAGGTGGCCTGTTCGGCATTGACCTTGCTAGATTTAACCACTTGATTAGAACTATTAGTCGCATAAGAGACAGACTTGACTTTGAATGGAAACGAGGTTGGCATCAAGCGGAAACCGTCTTCAAGAATTCTTGGGGTGAGTGACTGTCCGCTGGCGAAGATGCCTGCCATGATGATAACCAGGGTCATCATCATACATCGGATTAGTTTTTGTTCTTTCATAAACGTGGATTTAAAAGGTTTGACAAAGAGTGATGAAAAGCTTTCCGACGGCAAAATTACTGCTGGCCTACAGGGTGTGCAAATTTTTGGGCATGGGAAATGTGCCGATTTACACAACATGACAAAACAGCCCCCTTTCACCCTCGTTCCTCATGTGCTGTTTTACACTATAGCACAATGTACAATGATGATATTCAATGCCTTGCGCAGAGAACTGGCTACTTCTCCCCATTTTTCGCTGAATGGCTCCGCTTTTTAGGTAAAAATCTCGATTAATTAGCCGGTCGAGATAAAATAAGGGACTATATACCAGTTGTCCCCTATATTCTCATGCAAATCTCGCAGATTACGCAGATAATAAAAGAAGACAACTGGTATATAGTTCCTAAAACAATTGATTATTCTTTAGATTAACAGGGGTTCCACTTCGTTCCACCCCCGCCTAGACCCTTTTCTCCCCTGACGGGGTCCGAGGTGAGCAACTTCGCCTAAGCTACCGACCTGTTCCGCGACGTTCGCAAGTATCGCCTCGTCCACGGCTACCACAAGGGGGAGTAAAAAACTAAAGTCAAATGCCCTGGATGGCTTGCTTGATGCCCGTCGTGTGGCTGCGCGAGACGGGTAGGTAGTCATTGCAGTGCTTGATGAACAGCTGCATGGTGCCTGCCTTTGAGATAATCTGCTCCACTTGTTGCAGGTTAACCAAAAAGGCGCGGTGACAGCGCACGATCATCGGATAAGGCCGCAAGTCTTCCTCCATCTGCTTAGATGTTGCACGAATCATGTCGGTCTTGACTTGTCCTTTTTCCATATGAAACACCTTGACATAGTTACCGACCGCCTCAATATATAAAAGGTCGGGCACACGCAGCGTGACAGTTTCGCTAGTCGTTCCCGTCAGGACAATGTCGGTGGCGAGGTGCACATCTTCGCTGGGTTGTTGCTGGGCGGTTGGTTCTGCTGTCATGAGCGCCTCGGCAGCAACAGCCCGCTGCTCGGCCTCACGCTGCATATGTTGCAGTTGCTGGTTGAGCAATCGTGTCTCCTCGAGCTCGGCCGCCAGAAAACGGCTTCGGAACTTGAAGCGCCAGTAGAGTCCGATGGTAAAGGAACAGAAAGCAAAAATCACCAATGTTTCGAGGAAGTTGCTCCATGAAAGCCTATTGGCTGGCACCAGGTCGCTCATCACAAAGTGCCGGTATAGGCAGACAAACAATGCCACAAAGGGAGTGTTGATGAGCTGAAACCACAGGTTGCGACGAATGATGTAACTCACGCCATGCTCGTCGGAACGAGGCATCCTGACGACATACTTCATGATGCCATCGGTCAACACACATGCCACAAACCCCAACAAGCCCATCATCACCAGATGCACATAAGCCTGCCACTGCCATGCGTCCAACCCAAATGGCTTGAACGCTGCCAGCGCCAGCACCGCAAAGCAGCAACTGATCACGCGTATCCTTATCGACTCATTTTGCCCTTTTTTCATACGATTGGCAAAGGTACAACAAACACACCACACCGCCAAACCATTCGTCACATTTCTGCCTTTCGTCACAGCCCCCATGCCATTCGTCACAAAAGCCTACCAAATATCCCAAAAACTTGTGGGAACGTAGTAATGGTCGCACCTTTGCAGTCTAGAAAGTGCAACCCGTCGGTTGCCGAGGTAAAGATTTTAGTTATGAACAGAAGAACAATTGTCGGAATTATTTTCATTGTGGCCGCTCTGCTGAAGTTGGCCCACATGTGGAACATCGTCAACTTGGAATGGTTGTGGCAGAAACCTTGGCCCGAGTACTTTGCAGTCTTTTTTCTGCTCTTTATCGGTGCCGAACTCATTATCTATAACTACCGTAGCAATCCTGGCCAATGGCTCCAACGCCCATTGCCCGTTGGCGAAGAGGGTAAGCGGCTCCATTGCTCGGTTCGCTACGGGGCTGACCAGTATGTCTATCAAGGCGAGCCATTCAGTGGTGCCCGTCTCGATGCCTTCTGTGGTGGTCTTCGATTTGACCTGCGAAAGGCCATTATCAGCGCTGATGAGGAGATTGACATCCACACCTATCTGGGCGGCGTAGAGATCTATATACCCAACGATGTCAATGTGGTGGTCAAGAGCCGCAGCTTCTTGGGTGGCGTGAGCGATGGCACTTCCAAACAAAGCATCCCCAATGCCCACACACTGCACATCGTAGCCAGCAACATGCTAGGCGGGGTGAACATCAAGCGCTCGACGAATGATTAGATTCAAAAAAAAGAAGAGATTGTTTTTAAAGAAATGTGCTACCAACAAAAAAGGAAAAACTATGAAAACTATGAAATTTAGACTATCGGCCATGATGGCCATGATAATGATTGCTATGACCGCTTCGGCTCAAGCTTTGACGTTGGAGGGCAAAGTGCTTGACGAACAGGGCGAGCCGCTGCCCTTTGTAAATGTGGTGTTATTGTCACTGCCCGACTCGGCCTATGTGCAAGGCACAGTGACCGACGACCAGGGCGTGTTTAACCTATCGACATCAAAGCATGGCGACTTGCTGAAGGTGTCGAGCATCGGTTACGAAACGCAATATGTGACCCCCTCGCAGAATCAGACCATCGTGCTGAAAGAAGAGACGGTGATGCTGGGCGAAGTGGTTGTTAAAAGCACACTGCCCAAGACTCGTATAAAGGGCGACGCCATGCGTACCACTGTCGAGGGCACCATTCTGGAAAAAGCCGGCACGATTTCTGATGCCTTGGCGAGGATACCCATGCTGGAGGCTGAGCGTGAAGGCGGCGTGAAGGTGCTGGGCCGCGGCGACGCTGAGGTCTATATCAACGGCCGTCGCGTGCTGGACACGAACGAACTGTCTCGCTTGCGTTCGGACCAAATCGAGCATGTCGATGTGATTCAGAATCCTGGTGCGCGCTATGCCGCCTCGACCAAGGCCGTGGTTCGCATCCAGTTGAAGAAAGCACAGGGCGACGGTTTCAGCTTTCAGGACAATGTAGCGTGGATGTACCAATATGACCATACATTTACCAACAATTTGGACATCAACTATCGCACTGGTGGCTTGGACATCACCGCCTCGCTGTGGGCTGGCCGCTATGCCCACAAGGGCTTCCAGGAGAATGACTTGACCTACCTCATGGGTCCTGACCACTACAGGAGTTTCACGACGCAGGAGACGAGCAACATCTGGAAGGGTTGGTCACCTCAACTGCAAGTCAACTATATGGTCAATGAAAACCATAGTTTTGGTGCATTCTACAAGTATGACCGCCATCCCAGCGGTGAAATGAAGAGCTTTTTCCACACCAACAACTATGAGAACGATGTGCCCACCGAACACTCTGATAGCCGCATCTGGCAGAAAGACAGCTTTAGCAAGCATATCTTTAACGCCTACTACAACGGCAAGGCAGGCCAGCTGGGCATTGACCTGAATGTGGACGGCCTGTTTGACGACACCAAAACGCCAGGCAGCACCACTGAGCAAACCTCGCCTTCGGTCACCGAGGAGCCCCTCACGCGAACCATAGAGAGCAACACCAACAGTGGCAACAAATTCTGGGCCACGAAGCTTGTACTGAGTTATCCTGTGTGGCAAGGCAATCTGTCGGTGGGCGGTGAGTACTCGCACAACCACCGCACCGACGCATACTCGTTTACCGCAAGCGAAAGTGTGCCAGTCAAAGCCACCGACAACAAGATTGACGAGTCGTCAACCGCAGCCTTTATCGAATATGGCCGCAGGTTTGGCAGGGTGTTCGCACAAGTGGGTCTGCGATATGAGCACCTCACCAACGACTACTATAACTTTGGGCAGCGTGAGGACGAGGTGTGCCGCAACTATGGCGATTGGTTCCCCTCGGCAGTCATCGCGGTGCCCGTCTGCTAAGTTCAGC
>JAEEVE010000239.1 GCA_016290765.1 Muribaculaceae bacterium | reverse complement strand
GTGGCACCCTTTCCTGCAGCGATCGTCAGGCTAGTGCCAGTAGTTGCCGACTTGCCTTCAAAGACGACAGTTACCTTGCCGTCATAATCGCTCAGATCGAGGGCTGGTGTGGTGAGTTTACCGGCCACATTGTTGCCGTTATATCCCGACTGTCGGTCACCAATCTGCATATATCCTTGGTGGCTGAAAATGTTCTCTCCAGTCCAGCCTGCCAAGCCATAGTTGGCCAAGTTCGGAGAGATATCGACAAATTCGGTCCAATACCAAAAGGTTTCACTCACATCCTGCCAACTGGTGAAGCTCTTGTCATAAAGCAAGTCAAAGGCGGGCTTGTAGTTGACATGCAGGGTGTAGCTCTTGACGTTCTCGACGGGTGAGCCGTCGGTCCAGTCAGCACGGAACGAGTGCGGTGTGATGGCTAGTGTGTCGGCAGGTAGCATCACCGGTGTCTCCGATTCAATTAAGCCTTCACCAATGAGCGTGACGGTGAGCGTATCCACACCCTCACACGCCACATCGATGGTGGCATTGTAGGTGGTAATCTCGGTGGGCTGGAAGGTCACGGTGACCGTTGCACCCTGTTCTTGCGATACCTGGGCATCGGTGAGCGAAGTCTGGTCGATAGTAAACACACCGCTCTCATCATTGAGCGTCAGCACTGCGTCGCCGGGCAAAGCCTTGCCTTTGACCACAAAGGTGGCTGTCTTCTCGCCACCCACAGCGACCTTCATATTTAAGTTGTCGGGGGTCACCGAGAGGTCGGCCTTGTTATACCACAACGAAGCCGTGCCATCGTTGTTGAGGATAATTTCGGTCACAGGCTTGTTGAGCGTGCCAGCGCCACCAGCAGTGGATGCCAATTGTCCATTGGCCTTCATGTTCAGCGTCATTGCTGGTGTCGAGGTAGGTGTGAGCGCATGGTTATTCTCACCATAGCAATCGGCATCCTCATTGTACATATTTAGCGAGTTGTCGGCAGGGACAACGGTGGCAAGCTGGATGGCATAGTTGTTCGGGGTATTTGCTGCCCAGCGGTCGGCCAAATAGGTGAAATGGGTAATGAGTACGCCCTCGTCGGGGATATATTGGTCCCATCCTTGCTTGCGGCGGTTCTCGAGGATGAAGTACTCGTTCTCGTTCAGGTCACTGGTGATTTGGATGGCCTGGTCTTGCTCGGTACCACTAACATTTGAAACTGGCAAGGTGTAGTGCGTGTTGTTGACGGGTTCAATATAGTCAAGCCAACCCATGAAGTTTTTCTCATAGGCACTATAGCCCAGGGGCGTGTCGCCACTCACCGAGCCACCGTTGTAGCAAGCGTTGTCCATGAGGCTCCAGTCACCCATACCATAGTAGCCAGAGTTGTTGGTGGCATAGAAGTCAGGCAGGCCCAGGCAGTGCGAGAACTCGTGGCAGAAGGTGCCAATGCCGTCCATCACCGTGCCACTGTCACGGCTTCCGCTAATCTCGTTGAAAACCGCAAAGCGATTGATCTTGACACCGTTGAGATACCTAGGTCCATCACCGTCGCCATAGTATTGACCGCTTTCCAGGTCCCACTGGCAAGGCCAGATACTACTGGGAACGGTGTAACTAGCCTGCGCTTCACCTACACCAGCATATACGACGATGCACACGTCAGCCTCGCCGTCGCCGTCGTTGTCATACTGGCTCCAGTCGATGTCGTCGCCAGCCACATCAATTGCGTGGCACACCATAGTTGCCACGCATGAGTCGTTGTCGCCCTGGTTTCCGCCATAGTAAGCACGCTTCTGGGGCAGGTCATAAATGCCGTAGAGGTCATACTGCGGGGTGTACTGACCTTTTGACTGGTCAACGAAGTACTGGTACACGCTCTTGGCTCCATTCTTGTAATGTTCCTCAAACTGCTCCATCGTGTGACACATCTTCTTGTCGGTGTATTGCACCACCAGGATGGGTACGCGCGGGCTGCCCATGGTGGGTACCTGGGTGTCACCCACCTTGCGCGGACGAGCCGACACTTGGCGAGCCTTGGCACGAGCGGGCATCGTCATGGCCTCGCGCATCGATGCTTCTTGGTCAGCAATAAAACTTAACTCGGCACCATTGCGGTCCATTGAGTTGTGCGCCATCACGCTCGACACGCCCGTGGCGGTCATGTAGTGGAAGTCGCCTTGCTCGGTGACACCCACGGGCAGGCCGTCCTGCGTGATGAAGTAATGGAAAAACTCGTCACCCATCGCCTGCACGGTGATTTGCGAGCCGTCGCTCTGGGTATAGGTTTGGAACCCGCGTTTGGCGGGCACAGCCAGCACTGCGCTCCAGGCACAGAGCATGACCATCAACAAAGTAAGGATTTTCTTCATAGCGGTTATGATGAATATTTGGTTTTCAAGCTAGAACTCGCAAAAGTACACAAAAAAACGCTGAACCAAGACTTTTTGTCCTAGTTCAGCCTAGTTTTTATGATTTTTTGATAATTAGACAGAAGAACATTTTTTGAGTAGTTAAAGGGAGTTAAGTAGTCAAAGGTAGTTAAGTAGCTAGAGGAGGATCAACTTTATTTGTTTTTATTGTTTTATTGTATGATTCTCTATTCTGATCGTCATGAAAAAACTAAAAATTTGATTTATTTTTGGATTGTTCTCGTTGTACATGTTGTTTTCTTATATTATCTGCGGAATCTACGTGAGATTTTTAGACTATAGGGGAGAAGAACAAAAATCTTGTGTCCTTATGTTCTTCTGTTTATTTCCTACGGAAAACAATAGTAAAGTCGGCTTTTTGAGGCCGATTTTATTCTAATTAAAAGAATAGAATGTTTCTTGAAGCCTGAAATTTGGCGTGTTCCGGGCGGTGGCGGTACTTTTGCATTCGAGAATTATCTCACCGCAAACTAACCCTTTTTATTCACCGCAAAAAACTAATTGTTATGAAAGTAAAATTTCTACTTTGCATGATGGCACTATGGGCAATGTGCGCCACAGCGCAACCTCGAGTCACCGACAACGGTTTCATCAAGATGCCCAGTCCGCACCCTGTGCTGACCAAGACCTTAGAGAGTAAAGCATTATCCTCCGCCACACCCAAACGCGCCAACAAAGCCAAGGCCGGGGAAGTCGAGCATCAAGTGGACTTTGTCCTTGACTTTAACGCTAAAAAACAGTTGGCATGGTATATTGTTTTAGTGAACGATGAATACCTAATACAAAGTGACGTTGACTATGGATTGAATTTGGTGAATGGTTCAAATGTCATGGCCATACCCGAAGGGACTTATGATATATACGTCCGTTTTCAGAATGTAGACTTGCAGCAAGAATTTTACGTACTAAACGACTTGTTTGTCTTCCGCGAGCAAGTAACTATCGATCAAGACATGCAGTTGAACTTCGCTGCCAGCGAAGCCAAGAACCACATCCACTTTGAAACACTCACTCCCGATGGCGAGCCTGTCAACATGGGCAAATGGGCTGTGGATGATAATTATGAAAATTGGACTGAACTTGAACCTCATAATACTGATGCCTTTTTTTACCAACAAAATGTCTATTGTGAAGATTATGGTTGGTTGCTTGCGAATTACGGCAATTTAGAAGTTACTATTGAAGAGGGACCACATATAAGAACAGGGCATGAGTTTCTTGGAGATTTCTTTGTCAACGACGTGAGCGAACGATATACGTTCTATACTCATCGTGTAGGCATTAGCGGACATGATGTGTTCTCTACAGCCTGTGAGGTACAAGGTGCATCAGGTAGTGTCACAATGACTAACGACCCATCAGAATATACACTCTTTCCTGACCCAATGACCGACCCCAAGCACTCAGATGATGAGCTATATCAGAGCGTAGAATTTTATACGACGTTGGAATATGAAGTTGATCCGCCCGGTCGTATTTATTCATATACTATTAGTACACCGATTACTGACAATTGTAATTATTATTTAGGCGCATCTTTAGAGGACAGTCAAGTTGGATATATGCCATTCCTGGAACCATCAGTGGGCAAACTCATTACGGATGTGACACCGTGGGGTTGGGTTGCTCAACAATATGTACCAACACTAGTCAGCATGCGTTTGACAAAAAACAATGGTGAAATAATATTTGGAAACAATGGAGTTGCTTCAGTTGGCACAAAGTCCTTTTCATCAATACCCCCTCCAAGTTTTGAATTCGAATACAATGAGTTGCTAGGACGAACTGTCAGATATCCCCTGTGGTCGACATTTAACCCCGCGTTCTCCTATTCAATGGAGAAGAAAAAAGAAAACTTGGGCAACAATTGTCCCACAATTGTTGCAGTTGTAGGTCTTAATGAGTCACTTGGCGAACGTAATCTGATGTTCGATAGAGACTATATTGGACGATATGGAGAGAAGAAGTCTGAAGATAAAGAAGAAGCATTGGTTGAAATCTATGCCGATGGCGAACTAATTACATCTTTGAAAGGCACAACCATCGGTTTTTCCCTACAGCCATCTCAATTAACTAGTGGTGACATGGATATCAACATTACCAATA
>JAEEVE010000238.1 GCA_016290765.1 Muribaculaceae bacterium | reverse complement strand
GCCTGGACCAGGCGCGCGCCAACATGGATCAAGAATTGCCAGGGTGGAACTTCAAGGCGCTGTGTAACAGCACTAAGCGTGCATGGGAGCGCAAACTCAGGCAACTACAGGTCTGCGGTGCCGACGACGAGAATAAGGCCATTTTCTACACCGCCCTCTACCATGCCTATCTGTTCCCGAGGGAGATGGGTGAGCAAGGCCGCTACTACAGCGCGATGGACGACCGGGTGCACGACGGAAACAGCTACAACGACTTCTCGCTGTGGGACACTTTCCGTGCCTTGCATCCACTCATGACCTTGCTTGAGCCGCGCCTCACCTGCGACTGGATCACTGCGTTGCTGCAGATGTACCGCGAGGGTGGCTGGATGCCCATGTGGCCCAACCCCACTTACACCAACATCATGATTGGCACCCACGCCGATGCGGTCATCGCCGATGCCTACATGAAGGGCTTGCGCGACTATGACGTGAACCTCGCTTACGAGGCCATGCGCAAGGACGCGATGGTGCCGCCCGAGGCCGACACGCAACGTCGCTATGGCGACCGCGACCGCTGGACGGCCTTTGAGGCGAGGGCTGGAGCTACATGTTACCACAGCCTGGGCTATGTGGCTGACGACAAGACGGCCGAGGCCGTCTCACGCACCCTGGAGTATGCCTATGATGACTGGTGCGTGGCGCAGGTGGCGCGCGATGTCGCCCCCGGCGATTATATGACGCTGTTGGGCTGGTCGCAAAACTATCGCAATCAGTACAACCCCGAAAAGGGCTTCATGCTGCCCCGCCGTGCCGACGGCTCTTGGATTGACCTCGATGACCACGACCGCCACGGGCTCACCGAGGGCTCGAAGTGGACCTATCTCTTCTGCGTGCTGCAAGACATCCCAGGCATGATGCAGATGATGGGTGGCAAGGAGGCCTTCGCCCGACGGCTGGACCAAAACTTTGAGGGCGGCCACTACCGCCACGACAACGAGCCCGGCCATCACTACATCTATCTCTACGACTATTGCGACCAGCCCTGGAAGACGCAGCGCCTGGTGCGACACCACACGCGCGAGAACTATCGCAACGCCCCCGACGGCATCAACGGCAACGACGACTGCGGACAGATGTCGGCCTGGTACCTCTTCTCGGTCATGGGATTTTATCCTGTCACTCCTGGCAGCAACACCTTCGCCCTGGGTGCTCCACAGTTTCCGCAGATGACTTTGCAACTGGCCGGTCATCGCCTCACCATCGTTGCGCAGGGACTGAGCGAGCGCAACCAATATGTCAAGCAAGTGCTGGTCGACGGACGTCCGTTGACCCGTCCGTTCATCGATTATGCGACCCTCATTCACGCCCGCAAGCTGTGCTTTATCATGACCGATAAGCCCACATCATAAGGCTAAAAATAGCCTTTTTCAGGTGATTTAGAGTTTTTGCTATTTTTTGAAACGAGAGTTATATTCTATAAAATAAGGTGGGAGTAATTTTGCAACACTGAAATTTTGAGATAACCCTTTTTTTCACAACTAAAACTTTTATCACATGAAAATGAGATTTACTCTTCTTGCCGCAGCAGCTGCTATGCTGCTCACGGCACAGGCCCAGCCCCTGACCTTCCAAATGGGTCACGACGACGGCGCAGTGATTGTGCAAAATGGTAAGTTTAACCCCCTGGGTTCGTTCATTGGCAACACCGGTACCGAGACCATCATCGAGGTGGGCGAGGTTGACTTTGCCGATGGCAACGCCTACAAGGCCGTCAGCCTGCGCTTCGCCAATGGCTGGGGCGGTGGTGGTCAGGCTGTGCTCAATGTGGGCGAGAGTGCCGATGAGCTCACTCCGTTTGCACTGGTCGACCTGATCAACTTCCACGACAGCTACACCAACTTCCGTTCGATTGGTGCTAACTTCAGCGATGCTCCCACAGGTGTGCAGAAGGTTTTCTTGACCTTTATTGATCGCGCCGGTAACATCCAGGACGTTCGTTTCTACACCGAGGAGTTTGTTGAGAGCGACTTTGAGAGTGGCTCGATGCTCAAGGAGCCTTGTGCCGTCGAGGGCTATGACGGAACCATCCTGAGCATTGACAACTCAACGCTCGTCTACTCGCCCAACGATGAGACTCGCCCCGACAATGGCTCGTGGGGATGGACCACCGAGGGCGTTGTGGTGAACTATGGCACCATGGACTTTGGCAATGGCGAGTTTGACCAGGTGGTGCTCGAGCTGGCTTCGCACTGGCAGGGCGACCAGACCAACCACAGTGTTGATGTTTACGTCGATGACTATGAGAATGAGGCCAATCTCATTGCCAATGTATGGACTGGCATTGATGTGAAGGCAAAGCTTTATCTGGCACGCAACATCGAGCCCCTCACCGGCGAGCACACCGTTTACCTGAAGTGGCACGGCGGTAGCGCCAACATCGCCAACGTGCATTTCTCCAAGGGCATGCTCTGGTCGCTGGGCAACATTCTGGATCCCATTGTGGCAACACATGAGAACCAGACTCCTAGCGAGAAGGCCGACCGCTACTCGTTCCTCGACAGCATGAAGGAGAGCGACGAGGCAGTCTATGTGGGTCGTGACAGCGGTCGCACCACCATCCTGAACAGGGGACAGTGGGAAAGCGACAACGTGGGTTACACGGGCGACGGAACCGTGCTCAAGATCACAGGCATCGACTTCAAGGAGGGCCAGTTCGACAAGATCCTTGTCTCGCATTCGACTGGTATGTCATGGGCAGGCTATGGCGATGAGGCATTCTTTGCATTCTATATCGATCTCGAGGACGAGCCCACGACTGTCGAGGGCGCACCCCGCCGCATTCAGGTTGACAACTGGGCAAATGTCCGTGACCAGCTCACCGACATCGACCCCATTGCAAAAGTTCGCCTACAGGCTACCTCGGGATGGGGCAATGTCTACACCACCCAGGGCGACCTGAGCAAGGTTGAGGGCGTGCACGACCTCTACATCGTCTATACCACCCCCGATGGCGCCAACGTCAAGGACATCTACCTGGATGACCAGGAGGAGGAGACTCCCACCGCTGTGACTACCGTCACTGCCGAGAAGGTCGTTAACAACAATGTCTACACCATCGATGGCCGCCTCGTTCGCAAGAACGCAACCAGCCTCGAGGGTCTGGCTAGTGGCCTGTACATCTTCAATGGTCAGAAGTATATCGTGAAGTAAGAATTTACTCATACGCTTTTTTAGTGAGGGTCTGGCACCAATGCGGCGCCAGACCCCATTTTATTATCTTTTGCGACTATCATAATATGGTGAATAAAAGAATAGCAGTAATTTTGCACCAGCTAAATGAAGCTTATAGAAGACCGATGAGAAGATCAATCATCATATTGTGTTGCCTGGTGGCTGTATCGGCATGGGCGCAGCCCTATCTGAACTATAACCTGGGTGAGCAAGAGCGTGTGAGCGACCTGCTGTCGCGCCTGACGCTGGCGGAGAAGGTGTCGCTGCTGCGCCACAACAACCCTGCCATCGACCGCCTGAACATCGACAAGTACTACTTTGGCAACGAGGCGCTGCATGGCGTGTGCCGCCCGGGCAGGTTCACGGTGTTTCCGCAGGCCATCGGGTTGGCCAGCATGTGGAATCCTGCGCTGCTGCAGCAGGTGGCGACGGCCATCAGCGATGAGGCGCGTGGCCGCTGGACGCAGCTGAACTGGGGCAGGAATCAGCATGACAGCGCCAGCGACCTGCTGTCGTTTTTCTCGCCCACGGTGAACATGGCGCGTGACCCGCGCTGGGGCCGCACCCCCGAGACCTATGGCGAGGATCCGTTGTTGACGGCGAGCAACGCTGTCGCCTTTGTGCGTGGCATGCAGGGCGACAACGACCACTATGTCAAGTGCATCGCCACAGTGAAGCACTTTGTGGCCAACAACATCGAGGAAAACCGTTCGGGCATCAGCTCGACGGTGAGCGAGCGCGACCTGCGGGAGTATTACTTTGTCCCCTATGAGCAGGCCGTGAAGAAGGCGCATGTGCAGAGTGTGATGAGCGCCTATAATGCCCTGAATGGCGTGCCCTGCTCGGCCAACAAGTGGTTGCTGACCGATGTGCTGCGTGGCGACTGGGGCTTTGACGGATATGTCGTGAGCGACTGCAGCGCGCTCAGCTATGACTTTGAGCACCATCACTATGCCTCGTCTTACGAGCACTCGGCCCAGTTGAGCCTGAAGGCAGGGCTCGATCTGGAGTGTGGCGACCAGGTGTATGCCGGGCCGCTGCTCAATGCCTACAACTATGGAATGGTGAGCATGTCCGAAATCGACACCGCTGCCTATCGTGTGCTACGGGCACGCATGCGACTGGGCTTGTTTGATCCCATATCGCGCAATCCCTATAATTTTATCCAGCCCGATGTCGTGGCTTGTGCCGAGCATCAGCAACTGGCTGCCGAGGCAGCCAGGCAGAGCCTGGTGCTGCTCAAGAACGACGGCATCTTGCCGCTGGACGAGAGCGAGATTCACAGCATCGCACTGGTGGGGCTCAATGC
>JAEEVE010000237.1 GCA_016290765.1 Muribaculaceae bacterium | reverse complement strand
TCTCGGCCATCTTGATGCCGTCGGTGACGTGTTGGATGACGATGCGTGCACTCTGCTCGGGTGCCAGTGCGTCATGTGGGTTCACGCCGCTCTGATTTTCGGTGAAGAATGCAGGGTTCTCAATTTTGCCGATGTCGTGGTAGAGTGCACCGGCACGCACCAGCTGCGGGCTCGCCTGCACCTTGACGGCCGCCTCGCCGGCGATGTTGGCCACTTGCAGGGCATGCTGGAAGGTGCCTGGACAGTTCTCCGACAGCTTGCGCAGCAAGGGCGTGTTGATATCGCTCAGCTCGACCAGCGTCATCGTTGAGGTGAACCCAAAGGTCTTCTCGACCAGGAAGATGCCTACATAGGCAAACGAGAGCACCACGCAGTTGACTGCGAAGTACATGAAGTAGTGCCAGTCGACATTAACAATATCAATGCCTCGCATCAGTTCGAGCGCGACAAATGACACGCAGTAGGCCAGGAATATCAGCACGGCACACTGTACCAACTGCGATCGCCTCGTCAATTCCTGCATCGATGCGATGGCAATGGCACCCGCCAGGAACTGCATGATGATGAACGCCGCCTGCTCACGAGCCACGAGCGAACAGATGAGCACCACAATCAGGTGGACAAAGAACGATGTTCGCGCGTCGAAGAATGTGGTGACGATGATGGGCGTTATCGCGAACGGGATAAGATACATATAGTTCGGCCTGAAGTTGACAATCCACAACACCGCCACCACCATCAGTGTCATGAAGGTGATGAGGAATGTCATGCGCCGCAGGTTGGTATAGGTGCGTGGTCGCATCAGCCGCATGAACACATAAAACACCATGAAGAGGATGGTGACAATCACTATCTGGCCCAGCAGGACGTAGTCGCCGGTGGCTGCACGCTTCTTGTTGTTCTCCTCGAGCATGTGCTGGTAGGTCTTGATGATGGCATCCTTCTCGGGCGTGACGACATTGCCGGTAAAGATGATAGCCTCGCCCATCTGCACGCGCTGGTCGCTGGGCGGTGTGAGTGCGGTGTTCAGTGCGTCGGTATACCACTTCTGGTCCTCCTTCTCGTCGATGGTGAGATTGGGCTCAAGGTAGTTATTCAGTCCCACCTTGAGCACCCCTTCGCGATAGGGCGATTTGGCCAGCAGCGAGTCGAGAATTGCGTAGGCTTGCTTGACCGAATGAAGATTCTCGGTCGACATCAGTGTGGCGTTAGTGCCGCCATTGTCGCGTATGCTGATGTGCTGCATGGTGCCTGCCTCGATTTTTTCATAAGCCTCGGTGTCAATGATGCCGTCTTGGTAGATTTTGGTCAATGCGCTCACCATCAGGTATCGCACGTTGGTTGGCACGGCACTCTCGCTTGTCAGTGCCTGGTTGAGCAGCAAAGCCTTCTGGTTGCCCAGCTGGGTGTTCAAACGATAAAAGTGTACGAAGTTGGCGTTGACACTGTCGGTGATGCGCTGCTTAGTGGCCTCGTCATACTCGCACGGAATGTCAAAGGGGGCAATCAGTGTGGGATTTCGCCAGGGCTTGCCCACCTCGTGCGACAACAGCGAGCCTATTTGGCCCGAGTTGCGCGGCAGTGACAATGCAATCAGTATCACGCCCACGAGCATGAGCAATGCAATCAGCAGATGATGTTTTCGGTTCTCGGTCATATTCTTTGCTAGAAGCACTAGATGGTCTAGAAAACTATAATCTTTTAACTATTAACTCTTGTCGCCATGTTGACGCCCTTGACGCGCTTGAGGCGCTTGCACAGGTTGGTCACTACATTAACATCGGCAATGAGCACGTTCAGGTCGCACTTGAACACTCCCTGGTCGGCGCGAATATTCAGTGCTCGCATGTTGATGGCCATGTTGGTCGAGATGATGTAGATGATTTCTTGTAGGATACCCAATCGGTCGATTCCCTCGACGTGAATGGTGGCTGGGAAACGGGCACTGCTGGTGTCCCATTGTGTCTGCACAAGGCGTCCGCCGTCCACGCTCTTCAGGCGCATGGCTGTGGGGCAGTCCAGCTTGTGCACGATGACCTCGTTGCGCTCATTGACATATCCCACCACATCGTCACCCGGGATGGGGTGGCAGCATGAGGCTATGGTGTAGTTGCTCACGCCGTCTTGCGAACTCAGTACATACACCTGCTTGGTGTCGACAGCTTCCTTCTTGTTCGCGGTGGGTGGTTCGGCCTCGTCGGGCTTGCGTGTCTTTCCCCCGAAGGGATTGCGCCACAGTCGTGTAAATACATTGCCCTCCTGGCGCGGGCGCACACTCTTGAGCAACTGGTCGCTCAGGGCAATCTCGTCATTGCCAATCATGAAGTACAGGTCTTCCTTGTTTTGGGCATGTTCAGCGCTGATGATGCGCGATAGCACCTCGCCTGTGGGCTCGACATTGTGCTCGGCAAGCAGGGTCTGCAGTCGTCGCTCGCCACGGTCTATGATCATGCGTCGGTCGTGCTTGAGCGCGCTGCGCAGTCGGGTCTTGCCCTTGGCAGTGACCAGATATTTGTTCCATTCGGCCTTGGGCTGTTGGGTGTGCGAGGTGAGCACTTCCACCTGGTCACCGCTCGCCAACCGGTGAGACAGCGGCACCAGCTTGTGGTTCACCTTTCCAGCGATGCAGTGTGTTCCCAACTCGGTGTGCAACGTAAACGCCACGTCGAGCACCGATGAGTCCTTGGGCAGGGTGAGCATCTCGCCCTTGGGGGTGAATACCACAATTTCGCTGGAGAATAGGTTGAGTTTGATGGTGTCGAGGAAGTCGAGCGCGTTGGGCTCGGGGTTCTTGAGGATGTCCTCGATGGTCTGCAGCCAGGCGGCAAGTTCGCTTTCTTCCTCACCCTCGCCAATCTTGTATTTCCAGTGGGCGGCAAATCCTCGCTCGGCGATGTCATCCATGTGTCGGCTGCGAATCTGTACCTCGACCCACTTGCCGTCGGGCCCCATCACGGTGATGTGCAGCGCACGGTATCCATTGGCCTTGGGCGTGCTGATCCAGTCGCGCACGCGGTCGGGGTGCAGACGGTACAGGTCGGTGATTTCGCTGTAGATGTTCCAGCAGATGCGCTTCTCGTCGGCCTCGTTGGGGCACTCAAAGACGATGCGCGCGGCATACAGGTCGTAGACCTCTTCGAAGGGGATGCGCTTGGCCTGCATCTTTTTCCATATCGAGTAGCACGACTTTACGCGTGCCCGAAACTCGTAAGTGAGGCCCATCTTGTCGAGGCGCTCGCGGATGGGCGCGGCAAAGCGGTCGAAAATCTCGTTACGCTTGGCCTCGCTGGTGATGATTTGTTCGGCGATGGCGGCGTGTGCCTCGGGGTGCTCATATTTGAAACTCAGGTCCTCGAGTTCGGTCTTTACGGCAAAGAGTCCCAGGCGGTGAGCCAGCGGAGCGTAGATGTAGAGCGTCTCGCCGGCAATCTTGAATTGCTTTTGCGGCGGCATGGAGTCGAGCGTGCGCATGTTGTGCAGGCGGTCGGCCATCTTGATGAGCACCACCCTGATGTCGTCGCTCATGGTGAGCAGCAGTTTGCGGAAGTTTTCGGCCTGTGCCGAGGCGTTGCTGCCGAAGATGCCGCCCGAAATCTTGGTCAGACCCTCGACGATGCGCGCAATCTTCGGGCCGAACTGCACCTCGATGTCCTCGATGGTGTACTCGGTGTCCTCGACAACGTCGTGAAGCAGCGCGGCGCAAATCGACGTCGACCCCAAGCCCATCTCGCGGCTCACGATAGTGGCCACGGCGATGGGGTGCATCGTGTAAGGCTCGCCACTGCGACGGCGGATGCCCTCGTGGGCATTGCGCGCAAAGTGGTACGCTTTTTCTATTATCTCTATCTTCTTGCGGTGGTTGCTATTCAGATAGCCCATCAGCAAGTGTTGATAGGCCGCCTCGATCAGGGCCGCTTCCTGCTCGGGCGTACTCTTGTTGCTTGTGCTCATTTCGCTTTGTGGGGACATGCTTATTCGTTCCCGACTGCAAAGTAAGTAATTTCCGATGAAATTTCCCGAAAAACGCAGTGTTTTTTTTGTGTTTTCGCCGTTTCATAGTAATTTTGGGCCCGAAAAACGAAAATTTAGATTAGTGATTTTGTTATGCAGCAGTATAATTTTGACCAGATAATCGACCGTGCCGGTACCGACAGTGTAAAGTGCGACGCGCTGAACGATTATTTTGGCCGCCCCGACCTGATTCCGCTGTGGGTGGCCGACATGGACTTTGCCGCCTGCCCGGCAGTCACGCAAGCGCTCGGCGAGAGAATGGCCCATGCCATCTACGGCTACACGATGGCCACCGACCGCTTTTGGCAGTCGATTATCGACTGGAACCACAAGCGCCACGGCTTTGACTTCACGCGCGACGAGGTGACTTATGTGCCCGGCATCGTCACTGGCTTTGGCCTGGTGGTGAGCCACTTCACCCGCCCGGGCGACAAGGTGGTGATTCAAGAGCCGGTGTATCATCCGTTCAAGAACGTTATCAAGGGCAATGGCCGCCGCGTGCTCAACAACCCGCTGCTCACTACGGCCGCCGGCTTCTACGCCATGGACCTCGAGGGCTTGGAGCATATCTTTGCCACCGAGCA
>JAEEVE010000236.1 GCA_016290765.1 Muribaculaceae bacterium | reverse complement strand
CCTGGATGTGGCTTGTGCAACATGATGGGCCGTTTGTCACCGTTCTTGAAAATCACTCGAGAACCAGATGTGTGGCCTTTTTCGCCTCGCACGTAGCCATAACCGGCCAAGAGTTGCTGCATCTCATCGAATGTAAAATCCGATGGCATAGACAGAAATCGCTTACGTAGTTTATCCTTTGTACTCATGACCTAGTGTTTTGTCGCCGCAAATGTAACTAAAAAATAGTTACCACCCAAATACTATTACAAAAATCTTGCCAAAAAACATTTTTGTACTTAAATGGCGTTAACATTTCTATCATGACTCTGATTGGTATCCAAAGGTTAATTAAAAATAAAACTTCCAAAAACAATAGTTAATCAAGAAAAAGTCTATATCTTTGCCTGCTGATTTCAATGAGGTATAAAATGAAGCTTAATATGAGATATTTAGTATTTTTTATTGTGGCTATCTTTTCTGTTCTTGGCACAACGGCTCGAGAAGATGGCTCGATTCAGGCGAAAATGATAGTAAACGGGTATTTTTTCAAGGACGACATCAAATTGCCTGAAGATGTAAGTCCTAACATTACCATGGTTAGTGATGGGCAGAAGAATCGCTTGCTTGCTTATACTTATGACATGACTTTGCCTGAGGAGATGATTAAGTATGCAATTCCAGTTGAGAAGGTCTTTCACGGGAAACTGTTTCTTGAAAAATATCAAGAGCTGACCGAAATGATGCGTATAACAACACTGTCAAGTGAGTTATCAAAGCCAGTAGTAGGAGAGCCGTTCCCTCAATTCTGTGAAACTGATATTGATGGTAACAAGTGGACCAACGAGGATGTAAAGGGTAAGGTAATGGTAGTGAATTTATGGTACTCAGGATGTGGACCTTGCCGCAAGGAAATGCCGATCTTATCTACATGGAAAGAAATGTATCCAAATGTTCAGTTCTTTTCAGCAACATATCACGATGAAACTTTAACTCACAAGATAACTGAACAGCATAATTTCACCTGGACTCACTTAATTGAAGCTAAAGACATGATGTCGTGGATTCAAGGTGAGGGTTTCCCATTAACGATTGTTGTTGATAAGAACGGAATAGTCCGTCATCTTGTTCATGGGACAAGTGAAGAGATACGTGCATCTATTCTCGAATGCATCCAACAGTTAGAACAATAATGGAATAGGCGTACTTTTTATTAAGACATCTGCGGTTGATTTGCCACAAAGGCAAATCAACCGCTTGTATTATGTTTTTGTGATTTTTCGTCCCTATAGCGTCCCAAAAGTTCGAAATTTGAACTATAGTTAACAGATTGGGATTTAGTAAATTAAAAAGTGTACTTTGCTAGAGATGAGTGTGGGAATCGTCCCTATGGCGTCCCAGTGGATATGAAAAATTAATGTAATGAATTGAAAAACAATTCATTACATTGTTGTGCGGAAAGAGAGGGATTCTTTCTCCGCTACGCTGCGAAAGCGACTTCGTCGATAGCGAACCAGGTGGGTTCTCATCCTCTCGTCTTTACAGAAAAACTCAGCCAAAACATGCGTTGCACGCCTTGGCTGAGTTTTGCGGAAAGAGAGGGATTCGAACCCACGGTACGCAAAGCGTACAACGGTTTTCGAGACCGCCCCGATCGACCACTCCGGCATCTTTCCTAGTCAGCAATTTGGGTTACTCTCCAAATCACGCTGCAAAATTACAAAGAATTTCCATACTACACAAATTTTTCGGCAAAAAAGTGAAAAAATCACTCTTCCAATAAGCTGCAGAGAACTTGATGCAAGGTGGGCGAAGGGGATTGCGACAATTGGTCAGAAATGACCTGATGCAAATGGTCGTTTATCTTGATACTACCCAGCAACTGCAGATTGAGCATCAGGCGAAAAGCAGTGTAGCGCAGCAAGGGGGCGCTCATGGACAACAGGGATTCCATCACAGCGGATGCGCAGTCCAGGTGCCGCAACAAGCGATGGCACAGCACATCGGCTTCTTCCTCGGTCTGGATATCAAGGCACCAACGCAAAGCGGTGGCCTCGTCGCATACTGAAGTGGGATAAAGCATAGGCGCCAACAAGCGGCACTCGCGATGCTTCGTGTCGGCCCACAATGCCTCGGCGAGTTCAGCCGATTGTTCGTGGTCTCGAGCCACGGCGATGATGTCGCTTAGTGGACATCCCATTATCATCTCGTGCGGGTCGCCAGCTGCACGCAAGGCATCGGCCACCACGCCATTGCGCCGCGCAAATAATGCCAAGCGGATTTGTTTCAGTTTATCTTCCATGACAATGTATTATAAACACCCCCTCTCCAGCTGGAGAGGGGGATGTTGGATGATGTCGATGCAGTTCCAATTTACTTGGTCAGCGGCGAGTAGTCGCGGCTGTAGCGCAGCATCTGGTCGACGTAGTTCTCACCATAGGTCACCTTCACGTCGGTGATGTTGCCAGCGGCATCATAAACGGGCTTGTAGATGGGGTTGACAAAGCCCTTGTAAGGAGCGATGTCCAGCGAGTTGTAGCGAGCCAGCACTTCCTTGTGCAGCTTCGGGTCAACCTTCACTCCGTAGGTCTCGACCAACTTGCGGCCAGCCTCAAAGTCGCCCTCGCTCTTGATGCGCTGCACCTCGGCGAGCAGCTCAGCAAACAGGCCACGCAGCTTCTCATAGTCATTGATCTTGACATAGGTTTTACCTTTGCGTTTGACCAGTTCGATGACTTTGTTTTTCTTACCCTTCTGCAGGCACCACTCGCTGATGAACTTGCGGTTACGCATGTGCGACTCCTCGATGTTCTTGCCCGGCTCAATACGGTAGAGCTGGGTCATCAGGCCGTTCATGATATACTTGTAGTACTCTGATTTGTAAGCATCTGGGCTATCAAAGATACCGAGTTCCACCAGCTTCGGGTCAGCCAGGTAATAGAGGGCAAACAGGTCGGCACGACCTTCCTCGAGTGTGGCACCATAAGCCTTGAGCGCATCGGGATCAACGCCCGGCAACAGTTGGCCGCTAGCGTGACCCAGGCACTCGTGCAGGTCGGTGTGCAGCTTGTCGGCCAGCGTCAGATACTTCTTCATCAGGTCGACCTCGGTCTGACTGTAAGCAAACTCCTCATTTAGGCCCGAGCCATTGGCAACCTCGTCGTAAGCATCGGTGATGTTCTCGAGTGTGACCGACTTCGAACCATGGGCTGCACGAATCCAGTTGCTGTTGGGCAGGTTGATGCCGATGGGTGTCGAGGGATAGCTGTCACCAGCCAGAATAGCGGCGGTGATGACCTTGGCACTCACGCCTGTCACCTTCTCCTTGCGGAAGCGAGGATCGACGGGCGAATGATCCTCAAACCATTGAGCATTGCCGCTGATGAGGCTGGTGCGGTGCGATGCCTCATTGTTTCGGAAGTTGACAATGCTCTCCCACGAGCCAGTCATGCCCAGGGGATCGCCATAGCTCTCAATAAAGCCGTTGATAAAATCCACCTGGCTCTTGGTGTCCTCGGCCCACATGATCGAGTACTCATCGAATGTAAGCAGTGAGCCAGTCTCATAGAACTCAATGAGTTTGTTGATGTAGTCGCGCTGTGCGCTAGTCTCGGCAACCTTCACGGCCTTCTGCAGCCAGTAGACGATGTTGACGATAGCCTGCGAATAGAGTCCTCCCACCTTGTAGGGCTTCTCGACAACCTTGCCTCCTTCCTTAACGACCTTGCAGTTAAGGCCATAGCTGATGGGGGTAGTGTCGTTGGGGTTCTTCATTGCGTTGTAGAAGTCCTCAACCTCTTTCTGGGTCACGCCTTCATAGAGGTTAGTGGCCGATGTCAGGATCAGGTCTTCGCCATCGGCTTGGTTCACCTTCTTGGGCATGAACTCGGGGTCGAAGATAACTTTCTCGAGGGTTTTGCGCAGCTTGGCGGCCTTGTCACACTTGCCCTCCTCGGTGCAGCGGTCGCACGAGTTGATGGGCAACACGGTCAGCGGCAACTTGTTGTACTCGTCAACGAAGAAGTTGATAGAGAACTGGGGCACGAACTTGTCCATGCCATAGTGATGATAGATGCCGTTACCGAACCATACCTGCTTGAGGTATAGTTCCAGGCCCTTGAAGTCCTCGCTGGTGCGGTCGCCCTGATAGCGGGTGTAGATTTCCTCGAGTACCTTACGCACATAGAGGTTGTACTTTCCGTTCTGGTCGAACAGGATGTCGCGGCCCTGCAGGGCAGCTTCGGTCAGGTAATAGACTAGCTTCTTCTGGTTCAGCGACAGGTCGTTGAATCCAGGGACCTGATAGCGCAACACCTGGATGTCGGCAAAGCGGTCCACATTGTAATCAAAATTGCTATTCTGTGCCATAGCAGTCGTTGAAAACGCCACCAGTGCGGCGGCAATAAGCATTTTTCGCATAAATGTTATTTGTTTAGTTTTTAAGTTATTCCACATATAGTATCAGTCCCTTGAGGTACTCGCCCTCGGGGTGGTAAATGTTGATGGGGTGGTCGGCAGGCTGTGTGAGCTGGTGCAGGATGCGTACACGACGGCGCGACTGGGCGGCTGCGCTGAACACAGCTAGGCGAAACTGCTCCTTGTTGACTGCCTGCGAGCACGAGAAGGTAAACAAGATGCCACCCGGTGCTATCTTCTCAAAGGCTTTGGCGTTGA
>JAEEVE010000235.1 GCA_016290765.1 Muribaculaceae bacterium | reverse complement strand
GTTGACAGCGTTGCCGCGCAACCGCAGACGGATGGGACGACGGTCGCCGCTGAGTTGGAGCACGATGGAACGGTCAAAGGGTCCTGCAGGACGGCCCAGGGTGTCGTAGGTGACCCGCACCACGCCGCGCTGTCCAGGGGCTATCGCCTCGTGGGGATACTCGGGAATGGTGCAGCCGCACGACGATAATGCCCCAATGATGTAGATGACCGAGTCGCTCTGGTTGACAAACTCGAACTGACAAGTGTTGTAACCGCTGCTGACGGCGATGTCGCCAAAGTCGTGGATGGTATCAGTAAAGGTGAGCGTGGTTGGGTTGTCCACCCGTCCCCCTAAATCCCCCTGAAGGGGGACTTGAGCGATGGCTACAAGTGGCAGGCAGCAAACGATGAACCCGATGTGTAATTTCACGCAGATTGTGCAGAATCTTTTTCTCATGCAGATTACGCAGATAATTTAAGAAGACAACATGGACAACGAGAACAATCAAAAAGATGCATGTCCCCCTAGCCCCCTAAAAGGGAAACATTTACACCCCCCTTTAGGGGGGCTTGGGGGGACGGCGAGGGGACAACTGCTACATAATCGCAATTTCGGTTTGTAAACGTATCTGCTGCGACGAACTGCCTACCATGATGGTGTAGGTGCCGCTGGGGGTGACAAAGGCATCGCGCTCGGTGTCCCAGTAGCGCAGCTCGCTACGTGGAATGGTTACGTTGACCGTATGGCGCTTGCCCTTGCCGATGCTCACGCGCTCAAAGCCCTTGAGCTGCTTGATGGGCATGTAGGTGCCGGTCTCGGGGTAGTGGACATAGACTTGCGCCACCTCATCGCCGTCGCGCTTGCCTGTGTTGGTGACATCAAAGCTCACGTGTACCGCGTCGTCGGCTACTTGAGTCTTTAGGTTGCTGTAACGGAATGTCGTGTAGCTCAAGCCATAACCGAACTCATAGAGGGGCTTGCCCGTGAAGTATTGGTAAGTGCGACCAGGGCCGTCCGTGAGTGAGTAGTCGTCAAATGCGGGCAGGTCGTCCATTGAGCGGTAGAAGGTGAGTGGCAGGCGTCCGCCAGGATTGTAGTCGCCAAACAACGCTTCGGCAACGGCATTGCCGCCTTGTTCGCCAGGATACCAGGCATCGAGGATGGCGGGGATGTGTTCATCGATCCAGTTGATGGCCAGTGAGCTGCCTGCTACTAGCACCACCACGGTGCGCGGATTGATCTTGTAAATTTCTTGGATAAACTCCTTCTGGTCGGAGGGTAACTCGAGTGTGTAGCGGTCCTGACCCTCGCGTTCAATGCTCTTGTCGATGCCAAGCACTGCTATCACGACGTCGCTCTCGCGTGCCACGCGGCCAGCTTCGCCATACATGGCAATGCGGTCACCCTTGTCGACGGCGGGTGCGCGCCAATAGAGGCGTGCAAAGGCATCGCCACCACCGTCAAAGTACTCGATCACGACATGATAACGCTTGCCCGCTTCTAGTTTGACCTCGGCATGGTCTTCGGCTGCTGGGCGAGATACCCATGCGTCAATCACTTGCTTGCCGTCAATCCACATTCGACAACCGTCGTCGGTCTTGAGCGTGATGCGATAGGTGCCCGTGGCAGTGGGGCAGAGGTCGCCTGTCCAGCGTGCCGACATGGGTGCAAAGCTGCGGATGGGGTCGGGGGGCTGGCTGGCGGGGTCGTAGTAAATCTCTTCCTCGATGCGGGTGCGGGGAGTGCCTTGCAAGTCGGCATTGTTGAAGTACTCGGCCTTGATGCCGTCGGGGAAGAAGCTCTTGTTGATGGGTTCATAGCCACTGGCGAGCGACACCCACGGGGCATGATTGATCTTGACTTGGTTGCCCACGCGGGCACGGATGCCGTCGAGCACCGACACGGGGGCGTTAACGGGCGTGCCGCTGTAGTCGCCAAATTCACAGCGGGCGGCATTCAGTCCCACGACGCCAATCGACTTGATGCGTTTGGGGTCCAGCGGCAGCATCTTCTTGTCATTCTTGAGCAGTACCAGGCTCTGCCGTGCCACCTCAAGCGCCAGTTGTTGATGCTCCTTGCATCCCACCACATCGGGACTGATGCGGTTATAGGGGTTTAGGCTCGGGTCGTCGAACAGACCTAGCAAGAAACGTCCGCGCAGCAAGTGATAAGCAGCCGAGTCGATGTCGGCATCGGTCACGCGATATTGCTTGTAGGCGTTGAGCAACGGCTGGGTATAGACATCGTTAGCACATTCCAGGTCGAGACCTGCTTTCATCGCCAGTACGGCGGCTGTCTCATAGTCGCGCACATACTTGTGTTGCGTGACCATCCACTGCGGGGCGCTGCAGTCGCTCACAACATAGCCCTGGAAGCCCCAGTCCTTACGCAACACCTTCTGCAGCAGGTAGCTGTTGACGGTGCAGGGGACATTGTTCACAGCATTGTAAGCGCTCATGACGCTTTGAACCTTCCCCTCGATGACACAGCGCTCAAAGGCGGGCAGATAATACTCGCGCAGGTCGCGAATGCTGATTTGTGCGTTGCAGCTGGCGCGGTTGTGCTCCTCGTTGTTGGCTGCAAAGTGTTTGACAGTCGACACTACCTTGATGTAGCGTGGGTCATCGCCCTGCAAGCCACGGACAAATGCACAGCCCAGCTTGCCTGTCAGGAAGGGATCCTCGCCGTAAGTCTCGGGTGTGCGGCCCCAGCGCGGGTCGCGTGCCATGTTGATGGTCGGCGACCAGAAGGTAAGCAAGTCGCTCGAGCCGTCGCGTTGCAGCTTGCCCTGCTCAAAGTAGTTCCACTTGCCGCGTGCCTCGTCGCTGATGGCGGTGGTCACGCGCTGCAGTAGCGAGGGGTTCCATGATGCCGCCATGCCGATGGCCTGGGGGAACACGGTGAACTTGCCCGGTCGCACGATGCCGTGCAGGGCCTCGTTGCCGTGATAGAACTTGTCGATGTTCAGGCGTGGAATGGCTGGCGCATTGTGGGTCATCATTGATACCTTCTCCTCGACGGTCATGCGTCCCAGTAGGTCCATGATGCGCTCGTGCAACGGAGCGTTCATGTCGCGATATAGTTGGTAGTCAATACCTTGTGCCATGGCAAAGAGTGAGCCAGTGGCAACGAGGGCTAATGCGATGTTTCTCAGCTTGTTCATAATCAAAATGTGATGGAATGGAATGAATGTGGGGGCAGATTGATGTTGAGATAGCGGCCTTGGTAGTTGAGCGACAGGCTTTGCGCCTCGTTGCTGCGGTTGGCCAGCACGATGGTCACCAGTCCGTCGGGGTTGACAAATGCCAGCACCTGATCGTTGTCCATGGGGGTAACTAGGCGGTGTGCACCGGGCACCACGCTGTGGCACAAGTGCTTCATCAGGTAGAATTCAGGATGATAGGTCACTGTCTTGTGCTGCGTGTCGACGGTGATGAGCGAGTTTTGGCGCCATCCCCAGGGGCTGGTGCCGTGCTGGTCGAGCACCATGTTCCAGTAGCTGAAAACGCTGGCGCCGTGGCGCAGGTAATGGCTCATCTGCCACCAGGTGTGCTCGGCTGCGCCCCAGTCGTTGCTGCCGTTACCGCACTCGGCCTCGGTGTGCATCATCTTCAGGTGAGGATATTCCTTGCTGATATATGGGATGGCTCCCTTGCCGTCCCACTGGAAGCCCACGCCGCGCCAGTATTTCTTCGCCTTGGGGTCGTCGAGCGCCACGCGCGTGAAAGCGGGGTTGTCGCGGTTGATGGTGCCAAAGTAGATGTCGGTATCAATGCCATCCTGCTCAAAGCGCGGGCCCAAGAAGTTGCCCACAAAGTAGGACATGTCCTCGGGACGCCAAGTGCAACTGGCATACTTCTGGGTTGAGCATGGCTCGTTTTGGATGCAGATGGCCGTGATGGGGACGCCCTCGGCCGCATAGGCACGCACAAACTTGGCAAAGTACAGCGCATAGGCCTTGAGATAACCCTGCTGCATCTTGAAGCCCGTGGTGGGCAACTCCAGTTCCAGTTCGCGCGGAAGGCCATTGTGATTGGGCGTGTCGTTGTCATAGCAGCTGGCATAGTGGTTGTTGGTCTTCATCCAAGCTGGAGGACTCCATGGCGATGCCCAAATCTTGAGCCCTGGATGCCACTGTTGCGCAGCCTTGATATATCGCAACAAGATGTGACGATCACGAGCAATGCTGAAGTTGATCATCTCAAAGTCGTCGGCTACATCATTGAGCGAGTAGAAGTTAAGTCCAAAATCGCTGGCACCGATGGGAATGCGACAATAGGAGAAGTTGCACTCTTCGGGTGAGAATAGCCTGCGCATTACTTCTTGCCGTTGTGCCTCGTCCAGTGCGCACAAGGCATCCCAGCCTAGCTCGTTGAATGTGCCGCCCAGGCCGTCAATCACTTGAGCCTGTTGGGTCTCGATGGTGATGACTTGGCCTTGTGGTGTGCTGACCCATTTGGCAGCTTTCTCACGCTTCCAGCAGTTGTCTGCCGTTGTGCTGTACCAATCAATACACAGCGCACTGTGCACCATGCATAATTCAAAGCACAATATAATAATTAGCTTCTTCATGACAGAATGAATGTATTGAATGATTTGGGTTGCAGACGCACGTGCAATACTTTGCCCTGGAAGGCAATGGTCATCTCTCGGTCGTGATGTCGCTTGTTGGCGACAAAGATCA
>JAEEVE010000234.1 GCA_016290765.1 Muribaculaceae bacterium | reverse complement strand
CCCATCGGGGCGGCAGATGTATGCAAATTGTCTTTGTTCTGCCGCCCCTGATGGGGCTTGATTTCTTTATCCGTCAATCAGCAGGGGTGGAGCGCCAGCTCCACCCCTGCCTAAACCCTTATCGCTCCTAACGGAGCTTTTGTTATTTCACGACTTTTTTGCCGCCGACGATGTAGACGCCGTGGGGCAGGGACTCGAGGTCGCCACGCATACGCTGGCCAGCCAAGTTATAGATGGCATTGTCGCTCTTGTTGCTCGGAGTGATGGACGCTACGCTGGTGTAGGCGAGGTCATCAATGCGGAAGGCGGGGCTGAGAACCTGCTCCTGCCAGTTGCCGGCGGCATCGGTCAGGCGAATCTTCAGGTCAAACCAACCCAGATAAGCCTCTCCCGTCACGCCAGCCAACGAACCACGGTAGAACCAGCCCATGACAGGCCAATAGTATTCGGGCAATTCTTCAACTGTCAATTCATTCCAGTTGTCCTCACCGTAGGGCGAATAGCACACCTCAACCGTAGCAGGGACATGGCGGAAGTAGGAACAATCCCCATCTGGAGTATAGAAGAAGTTGAAGTCTGCCGCGCTGAATTCCACCGTGCCGTCCTCGGAGGTGGCGAAGCGGTCGGTCACATCGCCGTTATTGTCCTTGAAATGGAGCATTGTCATCGTCGGCGGTGTCTCGTCCTCGACTCCAGCAGTGTAATGTAGTTGCGCCTTGTTCGAACCAGGCAAGTCATCCACTTTGACCGCCTCATTAGTAATAGTGACATCGACTACACCGTTGAACAATTCAGGGAAGGCAGCCAAATAGTCAAAATGGGTTCTATAATTTTCAATTTCATTCTCTTCTATACATCCTGGCCCGTCATAGACGCATTCTCCATCCAGATTCATGGTGACCTGCGCATTTCGACGGTGGTCACTTGTTATTTCGCCATAGCGGCCACGGTATTGATACTTCAACTCATTCTTTATCCCATTAATGGTCACAGGATTACCTGCCTCGTCATTATAGGTGTAAGAATACTCATATTGTCTAGGATTGGTTGTCAATATGGGGCTACTGTTACCATACTTTCCTTTTTTCTTGTCTGCCGAATAGGTGAATGCGGGGTGAGACGGCCAAGAGGGCCACAATTTCAAAATTTGCTCGTCCTCGTCCCACTCTTGGTCAAAATCATTAATGGATGCAAAATCCAAGTCGGCTCCGTAATTGGCAAAAACTACGTTGTCGTTGATGCAAGTGATGGGGGGGGATTGAATGATGCAGTTGAGAAAGTTAATAGATCCCCACTCTGAATCTAACCATGTTAATGCGTATTGAGACAACATGATATAGGGAACGTAACCCACCTTGCTCTCGTCGGCACTGGCACCAATATAGAACTTGACAGCTCCTGTTTCTTCAAGAGGAGTGTTGTAGACTAGCAAATTACTTATAAATGATACATTTTTTGCATTATTATACAACAACAATGAGAACATGTCTGCAACTTGCTGATTGGAATCTAGAAGAGGTATTTCAAACTGATTCTCATACAACTTGAACTTCGCTGGGTCGTTGGCAAGGGTGACATCACTTGAAGCGCCCTGCACTTCCTTGTAGGAGGTGAAAAAGTTATAATCATAGTCCCAACTCATACAATTGGAGCCAAATGCATATCGGTCGCTCACATCGTTGACATAGAAATCGGATAAGCACTGATAATCTATCAGATAATCGCCAACTTGTACCGTGCTAGGGAAATTCGGAACCTCAATTACAATGATTTCTCCATAATCTTTGCAAAAGATTACATTCTGGTAGCAGCCCAAACGTGCATTGCCTGGGTCAATCAGCGACATTTGCCAGTCCTCACTCCTGGAGTATGAGGGGTAGACAACGGATTCACCATCGTTGTTGAGCATCTGGAATTGGATGTGGTTTTTGATTTCGGTCACAGAGAAATCAAGCTGCATGTCTTGGTCGATGGTCACTTGTTCGTGTATGACGTATAAGTAGTGATGCAAATCCTGTGCATCCGTTCCTTTATTTTGATACTCTCTGAAGATGGTGACTATGTCGTAAGTGCCTTCAGGCACTGAGGCATTGTTGGAACCGTATTGAAGATTACGTAGACCGATATCCCAGTTCGTAAGCATGCCGTCTTGGTTGACAATAACAATTCTGTATGCATCCTGATCTTCGGTATTGAAGTCAAGCATGAAGTTCACTTGGTGGGTGGATTTCTCGTTGCGTGCAGGCTTAGGCACGGCTGCCTTGCTGTTCACTACTTGTTCGGTAATCTTGATGTGCTGGGGGCTGTGTTTGTCCAGCAGAGGGGGCTCTTGCTTGATTTGGAACTGCGCAGTGGCAGTAAGTGCCACGAGCGTCATCAGACAGATTAGAATTTTAGTCTTCATACTATTTGGTTTTTGAGGTGAATAAATGAATTGTCACCGCAAAATTACAGCCGCGTGCTGGGGCGTGCAAGGATTTTGCCTTGAAAGGTGTCTACTCTTGTAAGATGTCACAAAACACACACCTCACGCTGTGTCGTCTTATAGGATGGCACGCACCAAAATAGCAAATAAAGCACTACATACCAATAGATTACATCAAGAATCCACACTAAACACAACCAAGTGTCTGATTAAGGGAGCCTCACCACGGGTCGACAACCCTCGTTACAGAGATATTGACCTTGGTTAATTGATGTCGGGATGGCTATCGTGGAGGTCGGCGTTGGGGAAATCGGCGTTGCCGGCCTTGGCAAGTTTCATGTAGGCTGAGGGAGGGACGCCAGTGGCTTCCTTGAAAATGCGCACGAAGTAAGATCGCGAGTAACCGATACTGTTGGCAATGCCCTCTACCGTGTACTGCCCATAGTTTGTTGTGTCGTTCATGCGTCGGCAAGCCTCACGGATTCGGTATTCATTGAGCAGTGCCGTGAAGGAGTCACCAGTCTTGGTATTGATGGTCTGCGAGACGTAAGCCCTTTTGGCTCCCAGCATTTCGCAAAGCTGTTCTACATCGAATGAATCCTGGTAAATCTCCTCGTTGGTCTGCAGGATATTGACGATTTGCTGCCACAGCTCATCCATCACTTCATCGTCCATTTGGTTATGGCTGTATTTGGGCGCTTCGACTACTTTCTCCTTGGGTTGCTCGGCCCTATCCTCTTGTTGGCGAGCATCCTCAGCCGCCAGCAGTTCCACGTTCTGTTTGTAAAGTCGTTGATATCCTTCCTGGATACGTTTTCGACTATAATAGAGCAAAACGAGCATTACAATGGCGACTAGGGCGGCAGCACTGACAATCCACAGCAGTTGCTTGTAGTGTTGTTGTTTTATAGCCTGTGCCTTCTGCTCCTCGTTCATCTTATCAATTTCGTAGAGGAAACGGACAGTGGCCACATTGCTGGCCTGACTAGCTTGGGCTATGCTATCGGTTGAACGTCGCCACAGCAGTTCATATTGGTCGGCTAGAGCTTGATTGTGTTGTCGTATGTAGTATTTTGCGAGCTCCTCATAAATGCCAGGTATCACTTCGGGCAAGTTGTTTTCTACTACCTCTTTGGCTTGCTTGAGTATGGCAAGTGCATCGTCGTCTCGACTCAATTGAAGCAGTGTCTTATAGATACACATATCAAACATAACCTGCAAGGATTTTGTGTTGAATGACGATGAGGTCTTGCTTTCGTTCAATGCATGGCGGAATGATTCCAACGCTTGTTCCAAATGTCCCTTTGAAAATAACTCCACGCCCTCACTCATAGCCTCCGCCGCAAATTTAAGTCCCGATGAGTCCGGTATCGGTAAGCGACTATAAATCTCTCGTTCTGTGGCTATTTGCATTAATTCTCCCGTTTCGAATGCAATATAAATGAGATTGATTAAATCGGTAGGAATCTCATCATATTTCTTTATTTCAATCGTTTTCCAAAAAGACTTTTTGTGATAATCTAGTGCTTCTTTATCAAATTGGTCAACACGCTTGAATCCAGACTGTAGCCAATAAAAATTTCCTAATGAACTGAAAATATTAGGCAAGACATCATCATAGTGGTGTTTTTCAGCCAAATCCTGAGCCTTGAGTAGATACTTATAGCCCTCGGCATAGTTGACGAAAAGGTTGAAATAAATGTTTCCTATCCAACAGTGTGCTCTGATGGTAGATTTCAGCTCATCTCCTTGGAGGTTTTCGTTATAGCGATTTGCGACAATCGAGTAGCAGAGCATGGCACTGTCAGGCTTGTTCTTGATATTCATGAAATCGCCTCCCATCTGCATCAACTGGAGAGTGGGCAGTGCTTCCCACTGGCGGCGGTTGTTGAGGAAAGTCACGTCCTCAGCCATCACGGCCAGGGTCGCTACCAGCACCATTGCTATCACCATTATCCGTCTCATCATAGCGAAATATTCGTTAATCTAATGCAAAGTTAATCACTCTCACTGACTTGTGCAAATTTTTAGTCACTTTTGTATTATGGTGACCTGGGGGTGGCGGGAGAGCTGGCCAGGATTGGTGCCGGGGAGGCCTTCGGGGACGGTCATGCCACGCTGGCGGTAGAACTCGGTCCAGTGGTCGGTGATGCGGCCCGATGCGTCGTGAAATGACATGGGGATGGTGTCGAACACCGCCCTACCCTGCCGGTCAACATAGCTAATCTGCACGAGTTCACTGCAATAGAT
>JAEEVE010000233.1 GCA_016290765.1 Muribaculaceae bacterium | reverse complement strand
AAAACGGGGGGTAATTGCAGGTTGAACAAAAATATATAAATTTGCGACATATTTAACAATAAAATGAAGCAAGTTATGAGAAATATATTTACAATACTGCTACTGGCTCTAATTTGCTGTATCACAGCCCATGCGCAGCTGGCCGACTCGATTGCTGCGAGGATGGCATTGCAGCGCTACACGTTCCCACAGGAGAAGGTGCACGTGATGACTGACAAGCCGCGCTACATGGCTGGTGACACCATCTGGCTGCGCGCCTGGGTGGTGGATGCCGCCACGCACCAGCCCGTCAACGCCAGCCAGTTTGTCTACATCGAGCTGCAGAACCCTCTCGACACGGTGGTCACGCGCATCAAGCTGCGGCAGCGCGACGGCGTGTTCAGCGGGCATGTGCCTCTGCATGCCGACATGGCCGAGGGCGCCTACCAGCTCACAGCCTACACGATGTTCATGCAAAGTCTGGGTGAGGCCTACTTCTTCAAGCGCCGCATTGAGGTGACCAGCCCGCTCGCCACTCGCTACGCCATCCGCTCTCAGATGCAATGGGAAGACGATGAGCTGTACATGACCCTGCGGCTGGAGGACCGCCACAATGGCTCACTGTGTAAATTCTACCGTATGGGCTATGTGGTGAAAGATGGCAAGTGGCATCGACGCATGAGTGGTGACGGCGAGGCACGGGTGAAGCTCAAGGGCAAGGAACTGCAGTCACCCGCCATGCTGGTGGCGTTTGACAACTACAAAAAATACCTTACCCTGCCTCGACGCGGCGGCGACTACGACCTGTCGTTCTATCCCGAGGGCGGCTACCTCGTACCGGGGCAAGCCTGCACGACGACCTTCAAGGCGATGTCGAGCGACGGCACCAACGCAGTTGTCACTGGCCGCATCGTCGACAATGCAGGCAATGAGGTGGCAACAGTCGATACCCAGCACGGCGGCATGGGGCTGGTGCGTTTTGTCCCGCAGCAGGGCATGACTTATACCGCCCACGTAGCCGACTCGACGGGCCTGACCAAACAATTTGCCTTACCCACAGTCCGACCCGACGCCACTGTGCTGCACTTGGAGCGCAGTGGCGACACCCTGATGACGGTGCGTGCTGTGGGTGCCAATGCCGAACGTGGCATCATCGTGGTGCAGCAGCGCGGCAATGTGTTGGCTGTAGGACAGCAGGAAATCTCGCTCGACCCGCGCCAGGTGCCCACGGGTGTGGTGCAGGCGCTGCTGCTCGATGACCGCTGGCGGCGGCTGAGCGAACGCCTCTATTTCAACCGCGGTGCGGAGCGTGGCAACATGACCGTCACTACCGACAAGTCCAGCTATGCGGGCCGCGAGCATGTTGTGGCCAGTGTTACCGCCACCGACTTTTCCGTTCCGCAGGGCGACTATGCCGTGTCGGTGACCGATGACCGCTCGGTGCAGCTCGACAGCGCCTCGGCCATTTGTGTCAACCTGCTGCTTCAGAGCGAGCTGCAAGGCCGCATCAACAATCCCGAGTATTATTTTGTGGATGACAAGGCAGAGCGTGCCGCCCACCTCGACTTGTTGATGATGACCCAGGGTTGGCGTCGTTATGACGTTTCCCAAACCCTGCGCGGTCACCTGACAGAGCCGCAGTACCCTATTGAACAAGCCCAGGTGGTGAGCGGG
The DNA here is from genome assembly GCA_016290765.1 of Muribaculaceae bacterium. Classification (GTDB taxonomy): domain Bacteria; phylum Bacteroidota; class Bacteroidia; order Bacteroidales; family Muribaculaceae; genus Sodaliphilus. The sequence continues at coordinate 3,054 of JAEEVE010000233.1, read as the reverse complement.
CGTGTACTAAGCGAATGGAGAAAAAGGCCGCTTAAGAACGCGGCGGTGGTATTGCTTGCTCCTGAGCTGAGACGCACTGATTATGCCCAAACCGACTCTTTGGGTTATTTTACGCTGAATCTGAAGAACTTTCCTGACAGCACGAAGTGTGTGATTCAAGCGTTCAACGAGAAAGGCCAGAAAGAAATGAACCTGGAGGTCGATGCCGAGAGATTTCCTGTCATAGCAATGCAGCCCAAACCGGTGTCAGCGGCAATGCAACAGACCCAAGAAGAGGACTATATTGATTCCGAGACATTGAGGGTAAGCACCATTGATGGCATGCGCAACATCATCCTTCGTGAGGTAACTGTGACTGCACAGAAGAACAAGTTGCCAGAAGACATCTACGAAGCAATGGCGCGTATGTCAATCGGTCAGGACAGAATACAAAGCGAAAGCATCACCACCTATAATGAGATATTTCGGAAATTCCCAGGAATACTCATTCGCAACGGCAATCTGTTTTGTCTGCGAACCCGTGACTGGCGAAATCCCAATGGAAAAGTTGTGCCTTTTATGATTGACGGTGTGATGTTCAATAGCGTCGACAACTCTGGTCCTACATCAATTGCCACCCAGAATGCGATGGGACAAATTTCAAGACTGGAAGGTTCTGCCTACATGGCGGTGGAAATTTATGAGCCGCTGATTAATATGGTTGAGAACATGATTCCATTTGATATGGTAAAGCGCATAGACTATCTGGATCCAATGAACTCGTTGGTGTTTGGAAGCAAGAGTGGACTTGTAGTCATTCAGACCAAGGATGGCACAGATCCCTGGAGTTACACCCACAAAGATTTCTTTTTACAAAAAATCAACCCACTGGGCTTTCAGAAACCAGCCGATTTTTACTCACCACGCTACGAAAACGGCAATGACTGCGGCATTGAGCCTGGCACCGACCAGCGCAACACGCTGTATTGGAATCCCAGCATTAGAATGGGCAACGACGGCAAAAGCGCATTCGACTTCTACACCAACGATGACGACAACACCACCTACACCGTCACCATCGAGGGTGTGACCGCCGACGGCCAACTCATCCACACCCGCCACACGATAAAGCGGCAGTAATGTCAAAGTATCATCATAAATCAATTTAGTTATGAAAAAGAGCATTCATTTGAGCATTGCAGCGGTGGCATTGTTGATGTGTCTTGCCAGTTGTGGCGGCGATGAGCCAAGTCCTAACCAAAAGCCAGAACCGGTTGTGAATCCTGAAGAAGCAGATTTCCCAATGCCTGAAGAAAACGAGGCGGTTGACCTCGGCTTGTCGGTGTTGTGGGCTACCTGCAACTTTGGCTCAAAAGGGGTTGCGCAACATGGACGTTATGTTGCTTGGGGTGATCCCACTGGCAAACTATGCTCGGCTGCAGGAATAGATTACACGACATCAAATGGTGGCGGTTACTCTGCATGGAACACCACCAATTATGGCGGTAAACGTCCAACGGAAAGCATCAGTGGCACCGACCTGGATGTAGTGACAAAGAATTGGGGCAATGGTTGGAGAATGCCGACAATGGATGAAGTTCGAGAATTGATAGTGAATTGTAGGTGGACCTTAGTTGAGAACTATGGCATCAGGCGTTGCAAGGTTACTGGGCCTAATGGCAACAGCATCATCTTAACACTTTCTGGGCTTCGTGGCGATGATCCTAACGCGACCAATCGTTTTTCGTCTGGGCCTTTTGGTGTCAACATATATGGCTACTATTGGACTGCAAACACATCATCCACCAAGAATCCGAATCGTGGATATTATGTGGCAGATGACATAGTGACTGCTAGCGCACTCTATTTTATTGTTGGCGAGAATCTGGAATATGTAAATCCCAATGGGGTACTACGTGTAAAAAGCTTTGTTGACCACCTGCGTGCTTACCACATGTCCATCCGGCCCGTGCATGACAAGTAGATACTGGAGGCAAAATAGTGGCCATTGATTCAAAGCAGCAGTTCGGGTAAGTCGTGGTCGGGATGGAAACGGCACAAGTCCACATAGACATTGATGCCCGCCATGATGCCGTCCTCGCTGAACTGCCAGATGGTGTAGTCGCCCTCCCAACTGATGTTGGGTTTGGTATTAGAATAGCGCCCAATGTACAGGAGGTATTTATTGAACTGGGGCGACAAGTTCTGGTTATAGAAGTCCATGGTCGAGTAGATCATGGGCTTTTTCTTGAAGTGCTGCTCAATCATGTTGGCCAGCACGGTGAGACTGTCGATGAGCTGACTACGCGACCACTCGCCGCGATCTTCCACATCAATCATCGGGATAAGGTCTTGCTGCACCTGCCCTGCAGTGCGCACAAAGTTCTCGAACTGCTGATGGATGGGCGAGGTGGTCGACAGGTAGTGGTAACTGCCCACGAGCAAGCCGTAGTGCTGGGCCTGCTCCACATTGTAGGTGTAGTGAGGCGACTGATAGGTGGCGCCCTCGGTGGCCTTGATATAGGCAAAGCGGATGTCATCGTTGGCGGTGACCTTCTCCCAGTTGATGTCGCCCTGGTGGCTCGATACGTCAATGCCGTCGATCAACGCGCCCTCGCGCCGCGGCTTCACGTCGCGTGCCGACCTGCCGTCGCCCGTGCCGCTGCAAGCAGTGAGCACCATGATGGTCGCCAACATCAGAGCAATATGTCTACACTTGCCTCTCATATCTGCAAAGTTACGAATAAATCATGATAAAAAGACCAAGATTAGCCGAAAATCACTAATTTTGCCGAAAATTTCTCCTTAGTGTGGAAGTCAAGGAACTTTGTGACATATTTTGTGGCAAGGCCCGCACCGACGCGCTGCGGCAACTGCTCGACGGACGCCGTCGAGGCAATGTGGTCATTGACGGGCTCGCTGGCTCGGCATCGTCGGTGCTGTTCTCGCGCTTGCCGCGACGCAAGCAACCCTATCTGATTGTTGCTAACGACCTCGACGAGGCAGGATATATCTACAACGACCTGGTGCAGTTGGCTGATGACCGCCAGGCGCTCATCTTTCCCAGCGGATACA
>JAEEVE010000232.1 GCA_016290765.1 Muribaculaceae bacterium | reverse complement strand
TCCACAGTATAGCCTATTGTCTTCCTCGGTCAATTATCGCAGTAAGTACGAGTACGATACAGGCAATCCATTATTGAAACCGCAGACTCATCACAATTTCTCGTGGACTTCTTCATGGAAGTGGATAAATGCAGAAGCATACTATCAATATCACAAAAATACGATACGTTCCTTCCAGACGGCCTATGATGACGAGAATCATCCTGGCGTTGTCATCATGGACTACCGCAACACGCCCAAACAGGAGTATTATGGCATTACATTAAATTTCACGCCTAAAGTGGGTATTTGGCAGATGAACTATTCGGCAGACCTCTATTTCTGCAACGATGATGTTTATCCATTGGGTATTACTCACAAGTGGAATGGGCTTATTGCCGTTATAACGCTTGACAACACCTTCTCGTTACCACACTCATGGCTGTTGAACATAAAAGGAGGTTTCACTCCCTACAATGAATCAGGCCCCTGCCAGACCGAGGCCAATAGCTACCTGAATTTGCGTCTGGGTAAGCAGTTCCTTAAGGACAAAAGTTTGAGTGTTGCCATCCTTGCTAACGATATTTTCAAAACTAATTACATGGAGCGAGTTGCCTATGGCGGCATCAACTTCCGCACCCAATATCACGAGTATCAAGACAAGCGTCGCTTCGGCATCGACATTTCTTGGAAGTTCAACGCCACCCGCAGCCGCTACAAGGGCAGCCATGCTGGACAGAGTGAGCGCAACCGCCTGTAATCATGTCCAACCTGAACTGAATTAATTAAATAAGACGATAATCAATGAGACGACTCATCATCATAGCGTTGGTGTTATTCGCCCTTGCGGACACAGCTACAGCCCAGCGCATCACCCACAGTTTCAATAATGTGTCGATGAGCGATGCGCTGAAGTATGTCCAGCAGCAAACAAGCAAACACAAGATTGTGTTCATCTACAATGAACTCGAGGACTTCAAGGTAACGACATCGGTCAAAGGCAAGTCGGTGACCGAGGCCATCAAGCAATTGATCGGATTCTATCCCATCCGCATGATCCAGAGCCACGACAATGAAATCTATGTGGAATGCACCCACAAGACCGACCGACATCTCAAGGGCATCGTCATTGACGAGAACAACCTTCCGTTGCCCTATGCCAACGTAACACTGCTTAATCCCGTTGACTCGGCGATGATTGGCGGCGGTGTGACCAACGAGAGCGGCTACTTTGCCATCCCTTATGAACAAGAACGTGTCATTGTACGCTTCTCTTATGTGGGTTACAAGACTGTCTTTCGCAACAGTAAGACTTCAAACTTAGGCACGATTAAACTAGAGCCAGATCGATACACATTGAGCGGCGTCACAGTCAAGGGAGAGCGTCCCCACTTCATGATGTCATCAGGTGGTCTAACGGTGAATGTTGACGGTACGGTACTCGCAGAAATGGGTACGGGTATTGAAGTCTTAGGGCAATTGCCACTTATAGATGTCAAAGGAGACGGTGGCGTGAGCGTTATAGGCTGTGGCAAACCTCTCATTTACATCAATAACCGCCTCATTCAAGATAATAATGAATTGCTTCGCCTCAAGTCAAGCGACATCAAGTCGGTTGAAATCATCACCAGTCCAGGTGCAAGGTATCAAAAAAATGTGTCTTCCGTTATCCGTATCCAGACCTTGAAACCCCAAGGCGATGGATTCAGTTTTAGCACGGTTACCAATGTGCGCAACAACCATGAGTGGGGCGGGTATGAGAATATCAATGTGAAATACAGGACTCACGGTCTGGAATTGTTTGCCGAAGGTTACTGGCGAAGCACATGGCTAGGCGAGGACAATAACCTGGAAAACGATCTGTTTTTTGAGGATGGCACGATTCATCTTGGCCAAACTGGAGACACAAAATACCGTAGCAAGGCTCATCTTGAGAAATTTGGCTTCAACTACGACATTGGAGAGCATCACTCTCTGGGCGCATCTTATACCTTGAGCGGTGTCAACATCAATGACGGCACAATTGTTAGTGAACAGCAGATATGGAATGGAAGCGTATTGGAAGGGCGTGTCAAACAGGATGCGCTTGTCAATCGCAAGCGAAATCCAATTCACGATGTTAATGTGTATTATGTAGGCAAGGTAAGAGATTTCTTGATTGACTTCAATGGCACTTGGTATCAAGGCAAAGACCGTAACATAGATACACGCACTGAATTTAGTGACGAGTTGGATTGCCATGATGTAACTACCAATAGTTGGCAATGCAACCGAATGACAGCCGGTAAAATTATTGTGAGCCATCCACTGTGGAAGGGTACGATGAGCATTGGATCGGAGATGACATTTACTCGAACCAACGGTGAGTATAGCAACGATGAGCAAAGCCATCTCTCATCTGATACTCGCATCCGGGAGAATAACGAAGCCGCCTTCGCTGAATATGATTTCAAACTCGGAAACTTTGTGTTCGAAGCAGGCTTGCGTTTTGAGCATATTGCCAGCAACTACTATTCGGCTGGGATTCGCGATGAAGATGCTAGTCGCACTTATAGCGACTGGTTCCCGAATGCATCCATCACATGGAAGAAAGGTAAGTGGAATTGGCAACTGAACTACAGCCGTCGCATCAATCGACCCACCTACTGGATGCTGCGTAACTTCATCCAATATGACAATCGCTACACTTACGAGGGCGGTAATCCGTTACTGAAGCCCCAGCTGAACCATTTTTTTGAACTTTCGGCCATCTATTCATGGTTGGTTTTCAAAGTCAGATACACTTATAGCACAAATACGATGGCCTGGGCTCCAATGCTCGATGAGCAACAGCGATATGTATTGTTGTGCAATCGCAACTTTGATAAGCATCAACGCTTGTATGCGTCCATAGTTGCTTCACCTCGATTTGGATTCTATCGTCCATCATTAGCACTGACCTTCAACAAATCATTCTTTGATGCCGAACAATATGGGTCTGCTTTGAAGCATCATAGGCCACTGTGGAGGATTGACCTGAAGAACACCTTTGACTTGGGGCACTCATGGACGGCGATGCTCAATGTGCGTATTGCTAGTGATGCTGCCGACGGATTCCAATATGTGAAAAGTTATTGGACGGTTGGGGCAAGAATTAATAAGTCCTTCTTTAACAAGGCACTCCTGCTCAATTTTTACGCCGACGATATATTCAGGACGAGTCAGGAACGCTGGACGTTGTATGGTACTGGCGTAAACCTCACAAAGGACTGCTACAACTTTGACCGCACCTTTGGACTTACCGTTACCTATAACTTTAATGCCACCCGCAGCAAGTACAAAGGCACAGGTGCTGGTAATGACGAGAAGAGCCGCTTATAGCAATGTCCAACCTGAACTGAATTCATTAAATAAGACGATAATCAATGAGACGACTCATCATTATAGCGTTGTTGTTATTCACCCTTGCGGACACAGCAACCGCCCAGCGCATCACTCACAGTTTCAATAATGTGTCGATGAGCGATGCGCTGAAGTATGTCCAGCAGCAAACGAGCAAACACAAGATTGTGTTTATCTACAATGAACTGGAAGACTTCAAGGTAACGACATCGGTCAAAGGCAAGTCCGTGCCCGATGCCATCAAGCAAGTCATCGGTTTCTATCCCATCCGCATGACGCAAAGCGGAAACAACGAGATCTATGTGGAATGCACTCACAAGAGTGACCGACACCTCACAGGCCGTGTGGTTGACGAGAAAGGACAGCCGCTGGAGTTTGCCGACGTGCGATTGCTCAACCCCTCAGATTCAACTTATATCACTGGCGGCGTGACCAATGCCAGCGGCGTGTTTGTCATCCCGCTCGACCAACAGCGCGTCATCGCCCGCTTCAGTTTCATCGGCTACAAACCCGTCTATAAGCTTTGCTCGCGCGAAAACATAGGCACCATCCAACTGCAAATTGAAGCCTCGCAGCTCGGTGAAGTGACCGTGAAAGGCGAGCGCATATTTGTAAGAACCGAAAACGGTCACCTTGCCTATAATATGCCCATGCTATTGCAGGTGTTCCCCGCCGACAATGCCTATGAAGCGCTGACACGCATCCCAGGCGTGGCCGATTTCAATGGAAACATCACATTCTCGGGCCAGTCAGTGACGCTGATCATCAACGGCAAGCCCACTACACTCACCGCCGAGCAAGTGGCCGAGCGCTTGAAACAAATGCCGGCCGAAATGTTGGCCAAAGCCGAGTTGATGCCCTCGGCACCCGCCAAGTATCATGTGCGAGGCATGGCCATCAACATCGTTACCAAGGATTTTGCGGGAACCAACCAATTCTCAGGGCAACTGATGACCGGTTGGACCCAGAGCAAATATGGTACGGGCTATGCAGGTGGCAGCATCATCTATAATCATGGCAAGCTGGGCATCGACGCATCCTACACCTACACCAATGGCGAGAGTTATGGTCGGGTGGAGCATGAGGCCAACCATCCGCTAGGTGAGCAGCGCGTGGCCTATAATGACAAGACCCGATACCGTAGCGATGGCTTCGCCCATGACTATCGCATCGGCATCGACTATGCCTTTGCCGAAAACAACCGGCTATCCTTGGCTTATACCGGCGAGTGGGACAAGACCCATTCCACGAACACGACGACGGGAACGGCCAACTCCATCCAGCATTCGCGTGAGCATGAGTATCTGCACAACGTTGATGCCAGTTATATGGCTCCGTTTGGCCTGCAACTCGGTGTTTCTTATACCAACTATCAAGAGCCTCGCACGCAGACTCTTGACGGGCAGTTGAATGATGTCAG
>JAEEVE010000231.1 GCA_016290765.1 Muribaculaceae bacterium | reverse complement strand
ACCATTAGTGCCAGGATGATGGACAAGCCCGTCATCGAGAAGATATACGTGCCCAAGTACTCGCCCGCCTCGGCCCAGTAGGTCTCTTGGATGACCGAGGCAATCTCGGGAGTAAGGCGCGTCCCATAATGATAGCGGATAAAGAGGTATGCGCCTGTGGCTAAAAGCGCCACCAATGCTAACGGCCATCGCACCCAGCGTGTGTGGCATATATGCGCCAAGGCAGCAACAAGATAGGCCAGCAATGCCGACATACACACACCATACCCGACGATGCGCAACAACCTCAGGATTTGGGGCGTTTCGGGAAACACTATATCAAACAGGCGCTGGATGTCGCACACGCCACCGATGCTAATCCCCACAAACCATAGCACCCAAAGCGGCCATTCAGCCACCAAAGGAGCCACCAGACGGCGCATAAATGATATGAACTTCCCACGCAGTTTCATCAGTCTGCAAAAATACTAAAAAGATGTCAATTATCAGAGATGTGTTGTTTTTTTTAGTGAATTGACTGTACTTATCTTTGGCCTTTAGCTTTGGTCTTAACTGTTAACGCAGTTTAAATTTAAGGCGAAAGCGAGGTTAAAGTGTTTAAAGAGGTTAAATCTTGAACTTTTTCTGCTGAAAAATGATGCTATAAAACATATTTGCATTACCTTTGCATCGGTTTTTCATGGTATTAGTTTTTAAGGTTAATAATGAAGAGAAACCAGGCGTTGTGAAACGGTTGAGTTTCTTTAGAATTTGTTTTAAGGTTTATGTTAATGGTATTAGAAGGTTAATTAGTTAAGCAATCCCCGACGCGAGTCGAGGATTTTTTTTGCTTATATGTCAACAATCCTTGTTATTGCCAAAAGTTTGTCTCAACAGTGGATTCAACCACGGTCTCAATGTCATCGGGCAGGTTGCAGAAGAAATCAATGCCCGTGCGTGCTTCTAGCTCGTCGATGCTGATGATGCAGCTAGTGAGTGTTGTGCTCGAGCAGGAACTGTTGATCTGCTCAGTCCAGTATGCCATGGCGTGGTACTGCCCGTTCTTGAGGCATAATACCGCCATATACCAATAGCGAGGGATAACAAGAGTCCCGGTAATATCCACACCAAACTTGGCCTTTACTTCAGAAGCGGGTATAGTTCCGCTTACTGTTGTGCCATTCAATTCCACATCGGTAATGGTCGCACCCTTGCACACATAGATGGTGTCACGGAAGGTGCTGCTATAGCCCCACTCCTGTACACGGCTCTCCATGCGGCTCCACAGCCCAGCATTGTGGGCCTGATACTGAGGATGACAATTGCTGGTGATGAAAGTATGACGGTTTTGGTCCTCTGATGACTGGCGGTCTTCAGAGGCGCAAATGTGTCCTCGAGAAAATGTTACCATGTTCGAGCCATCAAGGTTAGTGCTGCTCTGTGTGTAGTGGCCAGTGGTGTATTCCGAATGGCTGACCTGATAAGCTTCTTCTACGCAACTTTCCGGGCTGAATGTGTTGGTGACGCGCCCCACGTTGTTGTTAGGAACACCATCGTGCATGGTGAAGCAACTCCAGCGGTTGGCTCGTTTCGCCTTGTCGATTTCAAGCGAGTAGGAGATGCCATAGTCACTTGTCGCATGGACAACAACCGTGCTGTTGTCGTCAGGACGGATGTGAGGATATTCCAAGCGCCAAGCCATGCCATAGGTGGCACTGGAGGTAGTGGCGTTGGCACTAGACTCTGGTATATTGTAGGAGGTCTCTCGCCAGTTAGCGTTGGCATTGTTGTCGATGATAGTAAAGGTCGCTGTCACTACGGCGCTTGAGGTGCCATTCAGAATGGCGATGGCACTGAAGGTGGTTGTGGTTGTGACAGTGATCGGTTCAGTGTAGCGCGTTGAGTTGCTTGACGGTGTGGTCCCGTCGGTGGTATAGTAGATGGTTGCGCCGCTGGTGGCGGTCGTCATGGTCACCGTCTGTGGGCTGCCGTAAGTGCCAGCCTCTGGCGAGAAAGTGGGTGCTTCAACTGTTATAGTCGGCGAACCTCCAGTATCCTCCACATAAAGCTGCACAGCAGTGCCCGATGCCGATGCGTTGAAGTCAGAGTATCCAGGTTGATAGTAGATGGTCTTATTAGTGTTCTGCTTATTAGTGATGGTGGCATTGTTTTCGCTGAAACCGATGGTCCACTTGCTGTTGTCAGCGACGGTTTCCACACTGTTCAATTGGCTGGAATAACTATTGGCCAAATAATAGGTGCCGTCGCAGAAAGTCCATGAACTGCTAGAACCACCTAGGGTAAAAATGCTCACACTACTATCGTCCTCGATGGTGGCTGTGCCGTTACTTAAGGTAATGCCATCGGTCACCAGTGCGCGGTAGTTCTCATAACCAGGCATCTTTCCGCCCATCGCACCTTCATAAGCTTCGCAGACGATGAGATATCGCTTGCCCGCCACAAGCTGGTCGGTGCTAGTGATGCGCTTGAAGGTAGTGGACGTGGGGATTGGTGGGACATCCTTGCCCAGTATGATGTTGACGATGATGTTCACATCGCTGACATCTACGGTTCCATCGCCATTACAGTCGGCATTGCCAGGAAAGTCAGTGGCATGGGCTTTGCCCAATATGATGTTGACGACGCTGTTGATATCGCTGACATCGACTGTTCCTTCGCCGGTGACGTCACCTCTCACTTGTGCCATTACGCTCAAGCCGCACAGCATCACTGCCGCAGCAGTTATGATTCTCAAATATCTTTTCATTGTAATCAGGTTTATGATAACGATAGGCAAAGGTAGTGTCTTTTTCTTTATCTTGCAACTTGATGCGTGGCAATTAGTGCATTCAGGCGTTTTTTTATCGTGAATCGGCCACGATGTGGGCTCTATTGAAAAAAATGAGTCCCGACGGGACGATTCCCGTCAGGACTCATTGCGATAGGGTAGTAGAGGATTATTCCTCGGGCATCATCACGACCTCAATCTTGTTGCCGCTGGCAAGCACCTTCTTGATGAAGTCGCTCACCTTTTGCGGAGTGATGCCGTTAACGATGTTAGCATAGTTGCTATTCAGATCGATGCCACGCTGATCCCACCAGCGGAGCACGCTCAGCCAGTAGCCATTCTCCTTGGCCATGGTCTCGTAGTTCTTGATCATGGCGGCCTTGATGTCCTTCAAGGTGGCTTCGTCGATGCTCTGGGCAGCGGCAGGAACCTCTTGACGCATGATGTTGAGGGCCTCGGTAGCCTTCTCGGGCTTCATTGGCACTGCAGCCATGATGTTGGTGAACACCTTGTCACCCTCATAGTCTACATCACCACTAGCACCGGCCGAGTAGGCGGCACCAGCATCCTCACGGATCTTCTGCAAGTAGATCTTGTCAAGTACCTCGCCGGCGGCCTCAGCAAGCACGCTGTTCTCTACAGTGAACGGAATGGCGTCGGTGTGCCAGTACATGCGGGCGTTAGCTTTCGGGGTCTCCATCTTGCGAGAGAAGTGGTTCAGCACAACTCCCGTCGGGTGCTCGTCAACATTCACCCAGTTCTCCTTCTTGCCCTTGGCTGGCAGCGAAGCGATGTACTGGCAAATGTGCTTGCACAGGGTGTCCTTGTCAAACGAACCGACGAAGTAGAAGGTGAAGTCGGCTGCGTTGGCGGTGCGCTCCTTGGCGATTTGCATGATGCGGTCATAGTTCACCATCTTCAGGTGCTCGGCCTCAAACGGGCGGTAGCGCCAGGTGTGGTTGTTGAGCGTAGTCTCGACCGAGTCGCTAAAGGCGGCCTCGGGCTGCAATCCCTTGTTCTTCAAGGCGGTCTCTAGCAGGTTCATGATGTTGGCGTAAGACTTCTCGTCCTTGCGGATGTCGGTCATCTTCAGGTAAGCCAACTGGAACATGGTCTCAAGGTCCTTGATGGTCGACTGGCCGCTCAGACTCTCACTGTAGGTGTCCAGCGACAACGATGCACTGGCCTGTTTGCCGGCCATGGCCTTCTCAAGCTCTTGGTTGGTGAAGTTGCCCAGACCGCTCTGCTCAACAATGAAGTCAAACAAACCAGTGTTTGCCCAGTCGTTAGGACCATAGAGCGAGTTGCCACCCTTGGAGTAAGCATACATGCGAATCTCGTTATCCTTGAAGTCGGTCTTCTTCAGAACGACCTTCACGCCGTTGCTCAGCTCAAGGATGTCGCAGTCAAACTTAGCGTCGTGAGTTTGCTTCTTGATCTTGCCAGCCTTCGGCAGCGTGGTCATCAGAGGCTCGTTCTTCACATTGTCGACATAGGCCTCAATGTTGCTGTTGCGAGCGGCAGTCACAGCGTTGGTCAGGCTCTCAACGGTGGGATAGGTATTGCCCTCTTTCTCCTGGTTCATGCACAATACCACCACATTGTGGTTATTGTCTTGTGGGAACATTTCGCTGATGCCCTCGTTAATCATGTCAACGGGCAGGTTCGGAGCAATCTGGTTCATGATCTGGTACTCAACCTCCATGCTGGGGATGGGAGTGCCCTCAAGGTAATTGGCGACATAGCTGCGGCCATAGCGCTCGTTGCTGATCTTCGAGCGGTTGTCATAGCGCTTCTGCAACTGAGAGATGTACTCGTCCTTGGCGCGGGCATACTCGGTAGCGGTGAAGCCATACTTGCTGACGCGCAGAGCCTCGGTCATCAGTGCCTGCAGCGCAGCCTCGGCCTGACCCTCCTTAGGAAGGGCGGTAATCTGGAAGGCCTGCTTGTTGTCGGTCATGATAAAGCCGCCGTAGCCACCGCCAGCCTGAACGAACGGGCAGTCGGGCTCCTGGGCCTTCTCGGCCAGACGGTCATTGAGCATGTCGCCC
>JAEEVE010000230.1 GCA_016290765.1 Muribaculaceae bacterium | reverse complement strand
GCTACTCGGTGGGTTACCTGCCCCAGGATCCCCAACTTGACCCCAGCAAGACCGTGAAAGAGGTGGTCATGGAGGGTGTCCAGCCCGTGGTCGATGCCCTTGCCGAGTATGAGGCCATCAACCAAAAGTTTGGTTTGCCCGAGTACTATGAGGACGAGGACAAGATGAACCAGTTGTTCGCGCGACAAGCCGAATTGCAGGACATCATCGACGCCACCGACGCATGGAATCTGGACAGCCGTCTGGATCGTGCCATGGACGCTCTGCGCTGTCCGCCAGCTGATGCGTCGACCGAGCACCTGAGCGGTGGCGAGCGTCGCCGCGTGGCACTGTGTCGCCTGTTGTTGCAAAAGCCCGATGTGCTCCTGCTCGATGAGCCTACTAACCACCTTGATGCCGAGTCCATCGACTGGCTCGAGCAGCACCTGCAGCAATATGAGGGTACGGTCATTGCTGTGACTCACGACCGATACTTCCTCGACCATGTCGCAGGCTGGATACTGGAACTGGACCGCGGCGAGGGAATTCCTTGGAAGGGCAACTATAGCAGTTGGCTCGAGCAGAAGACCCAACGCTTGGCTATGGAAGAGAAAACCGAGAGCAAGCGTCAGAAGACCCTGCAGCGCGAGCTGGAGTGGGTGCGCATGGCTCCCAAGGCACGCCAAGCCAAAGGTAAGGCACGTCTCAACAGTTATGACCGCCTGCTTAACGAGACCGTCAAGGAGAAGGAGGAGAAGCTTGAGATTTTCATCCCCAACGGACCGCGACTGGGCAATAAGGTTATAGAGGCACAGCACGTGGCGAAGGCCTATGGCGACAAACTCTTGTTTGACGACTTGAATTTCATGCTCCCGCCCAATGGCATCGTGGGTGTCATTGGCCCCAACGGCGCGGGTAAGACCACCTTGTTCCGACTCATCATGGGTTTGGAGCAGCCCGACAGTGGCACCTTTGAGGTGGGCGAGACCGTCAAGGCCGTTTACGTCGACCAGCAACACACCAGCATTGACCCCAACAAGAGCGTTTATGAGGTCATCTCGGGTGGTGTGGAGCTACTGCGCATGGGTGGACGCGATGTGAATGCACGCGCTTACCTGTCGCGCTTCAACTTTTCGGGTGTGGACCAGCAGAAGCTGTGCGGCGTGCTGTCGGGTGGCGAGCGCAACCGACTGCAACTGGCACTGGCGCTCAAGGAAGAGGGCAACGTGCTTCTGCTCGATGAGCCCACCAACGATATCGATGTAAACACCCTGCGAGCCCTTGAGGAAGGCCTTGAGGACTTTGCTGGCTGTGCTGTAGTCATCAGTCACGACCGCTGGTTCTTGGACCGCATCTGCACCCATATCCTCGCCTTTGAGGGAGACTCCAATGTTTTCTTCTTTGAAGGCTCCTATTCCGAGTACGAGGAGAATAAACTTAAGCGACTGGGCAAGGAAGAACCCACTCGCATACGCTACCGCAAACTCACAGATTAAACGCATAGAATGGACGTCAGGATTGATGCATCGTGGAAGCAGGCGCTGGCTAGTGAGTGGCAACAGCCTTACTTTGAGCAACTCACCCAGTTTGTTAGGCAGGAATATGCCACCAAACAGATCTTCCCGCCAGGGCGGCAGATTTTCGCTGCCTTCGATGCTACACCCTTCGACCAGGTGAAGGTTGTTATCTTGGGCCAGGATCCCTATCATGGCCCAGGGCAAGCCAACGGCCTTTGCTTCAGTGTCAACGATGGCATTCCCTATCCGCCGTCGTTGGTCAACATTTTCAAGGAGGTGCACGATGACACGGGCGCACCCATGCCCACCAGTGGCGACTTAATGCGCTGGGCGAGGCAGGGCGTGCTTATGCTCAACGCCACACTTACTGTGCAGGCCCACATGGCGGGCTCGCATCAGGGCAAAGGGTGGGAGCAGTTTACCGATGCTGCCATTGCGGCACTTGCCACACAGCGTCGCGGATTGGTATTCATGTTATGGGGCAACTATGCCAAGCAGAAGGGGCGTTTCATCAACCGCATGGAGCACCTGGTGCTCACCGCGGCACACCCTTCGCCACTGTCGGCCAATCGCGGTGGCTGGTTTGGCTGTCACCATTTTTCGCAGGCCAACGCCTATTTGCAGCGTCAAGGCCTCACCCCCATTCAGTGGTAATAATTGTTCTGCAAGAATACAATAGATGAAACAAAAACGCTATGAAGACCTCCTGCAGCAGTTGCAGGGAATCATTGAGGGCGAGAAAAATGTGACTAGCGTCCTCGCCAATGCATCGGCACTGATGCGCAGTGTCATGGGTGAGCGATTCTTTTGGGTGGGATTCTACCTTGTCGAAGGCGACCAGTTGGTGTTGGGACCCTTCCAAGGTACCATCGCCTGCTACCGCATCAAGCGGGGCAAGGGCGTGTGTGGCACCGCTTGGGAGCAGTGCCAGACCCAGGTCGTGCCCGATGTGGAGCAGTTCCCTGGCCATATCGCCTGCAGTTCGCTCTCGCGCAGTGAGATTGTCGTGCCCATGACCGACCACGATGGCATCGTGCGTGCAGTGCTTGACATTGACAGTACCGAGATCAACCAGTTTGACGACACCGACCGCCACTATCTCGAGCAAGCTGCCCAACTCATCGCTACCCAACTTTGGAATTCAGGGGAGGCACAATTATAATATAATGATGGAAAAATTTAATTTGACTTACGATGCCCCACAGGGCGAGTTCCATAAACTCCTATATCTCGAAACCTACGGTTGCCAGATGAACGTTGCCGACAGCGAGGTCGTGGCCAGTGTCATGCAGATGGCTGGATATGGCACCACCGAAGATCTGGAGCGTGCCGATGCGATTCTGATCAACACCTGCTCGGTGCGCGATAATGCCGAGCAACGCATCTTTGCGCGTTTGGGTCAACTCAACGCTATGCGTCGCCGCCGTGCTCGCCGTCTCATTGTCGGCGTCATTGGCTGCATGGCCGAGCGCATGAAGGACTCGCTCATCAACGACCATGGAGTGGACCTTGTCGCTGGCCCTGATGCCTACCTGCAGTTGCCTGATCTCATCGCCGCCGCCGAGAACGGCCAGAAGGCTATCGATGTGCAGCTCAGCACCACCGAGACCTATCGCGACATCATCCCGCAGCGCATCGGTGGCAGCAAAGTGAGTGGCTTCATCTCGATTATGCGCGGTTGCAACAACTTCTGCACCTATTGCATCGTGCCCTATACCCGTGGGCGTGAGCGCAGCCGTGAGCCGCAAAGCATCCTCAATGAGTTGCACGACCTGCAGGCGCGAGGCTTCAAGGAGGTCACTTTGCTAGGACAGAATGTAAACTCCTATTTATACAAGCCCGCCGATGGCACTACGCCAGTCAATTTGGCTGCATTGTTGACGCTGGTTGCTGAGGCGGCTCCTGGGATGCGCATCCGCTTCACCACGAGCAACCCCGAGGACCTCAGTGATGATATTATCGATGTGATGGCGCATCACGACAACATCTGCAACCACATCCACCTGCCCGTGCAGAGCGGCAGCAACAAGGTGCTCAAACTCATGAACCGGAAGTATACCCGCGAGTGGTACCTTGACCGCATTGCCCGCATCCGCACAGCCATGCCCGACTGTGGTATCTCGACCGACATGTTCACAGGCTTCCACGACGAGACCGAGGAGGATTTCCAAGAGACATTAAGTCTGATGCGTGAGGTGGGCTTTGACTCGTCATTCATGTTCAAGTACAGCGAGCGCCCTGGCACTTATGCCAGCAAGCACTTGCCTGACAATGTGCCCGAAGAGGTGAAGATAGACCGCTTGAACCGCATGATTGCCTTGCAGAACGAACTCTCGCTTGCCAGCAACCAGCGCGACGTGGGTAAGACCTTCGAAGTGCTCGTTGAGGGTTACAGCAAACGCTCACGGGACGATATGTTTGGCCGCACCCAGCAGAACAAGGTTATCGTCTTCCCTGCTGGTGAAACCCATATCGGTGACCGCGTGATGTGCCAAGTCGAGAGTGCAACCAGTGCTACACTAAAAGGGAAATTGTTATAAAAAACATGAAAAGAATTAGTCTTTTGGTTTTTGCGACCTTCAGCAGCCTTTTTGGTTGCTTGATGGTAAATGCGCAAAACACCGTAGAACCCTATTTTACAGCCGATGAGTTGCCCAACTTGATCAAGTGCTTGCCGGCTCCTCCTGATACCATGAGTGAACACTTTGCACACGATATCATGCGATATATTTGGGGAAAGCAGCAGCGACTCGATGAAAATCGGGCTGCAATTGCCCGTCGTGATGCTGTGTGGTCTTATGAGGCTTTATTCCAAGAGTTTAGCGAGCCTTTTGGCCTTAAAATCTCCCGCGAAGGCACTCCGCAGATTTGGAAACTGCTTGAGACCAGCCTCGTCACCACCGATCAGATGCGAGTGGAACCCAAGAAATTCTACAATCGTATGCGTCCTTATGTTCGTTTCAACGAGCACATCCTCACCAACGGCCAGGAGGAAGATGAGGTAGAATTGGGAAAAGAAGGCTCCTACCCATCGGGACATACGGCTCGAGGATGGACTTGCGCGCTCTTACTTGCCGAAATTAATCCTGCCAATGCCGATACCATCTTCACCCGTGGATGGATGTATGGTGAGAGTCGCGTGATTGTGGGTGCTCATTGGCAGAGCGACGTGGATGTAACACGCGTGGCGGCAAGCATAGGCTATAGCCGATTGCAGACCAGTCCCGCCTTCCGCGCGCAGATGGCGCTCGCTCAAGAGGAATTCAGACGGCTCACAGGACAAACTTATGCCCCATAAGTTATGGGATCAGCGACCTCCAATCAAGG
>JAEEVE010000229.1 GCA_016290765.1 Muribaculaceae bacterium | reverse complement strand
GGGGTAAATTTGGTCAGTTTCGCGAAAAGCAGTACTTTTGCACTCGCAAATCGCGGAGTGGAGCAGTGGTAGCTCGTTGGGCTCATAACCCAAAGGTCGCAGGTTCGAGTCCTGCCTCCGCCACTCGATCAAGGCTGAATCGCAAGATTCGGCCTTTTTTTGTTAAGACAAAAGAACATAAGGACAAAAGATTTTCAATTCTCAAGTAAAAGCATTACCTTTGCATCAATGAAGCGGATTGCGGTAATATTTGAGGGTCGTCTGCACGAACAAAAGGGCGTGTTTAACGCGGTTCTGAACCGCGTGGCACATCTGCGTGACATTGCGCCATTTGCCATCGACGTGCACATGATCGAAGGCTACGACCGCGGCTTGAACCGTTGGCTGCATGGCACACCTCGCATCAATGACCGCCCCACCCTAGTTACCATTGATGGCATTGACATCCAAGTGCACTGGTACTGCCACAGTTTGGTCGACACAATCAGGCACAAGGTATTTCATCGTCCCGCAAAAGTCTACCGCCAATGGTTGTCGCGCCTCGCCGACAAGATGATAGGCTATGACCTGCTCAGTGCTCATGACCGCATTGCCGGTACAGCCGCCGCAATGGCGAGCCAGCGTTATGGCATGCCGCACTACATCACATGGCATGGTGCGAGCATCTACACTGACCCACCTCGCGACCCAGTATACAAGTCAACCACCATCGAGTTGCTTGAGCACGCTACATGCAATTTCTTTGTCAGCCACGGTCTGGAACGATTTGCACGCGATACCCTGACCGACCACATGACGAGCGAGGTGCTCTACAACGGTGCCTCGGCTGCATTTCACCGGATGGATGAAACCACACGACGTAACCTGCGCAGACAGCATGGCATCGGTGACGATGTACGAGTCGTCGGCTTTGTTGGCCGCATGGAAGCTGTGAAAAATGTTGCCATCTTAGATGAAATCTTTGACGAGATCTCCCGCATATACGATCAACCGCTCCGCTTTATCGCACTAGGCGACGGCTCGCTGCGTGGCCAGGTGGAAATGCTCATGCACGAGCGAGGCATTTCCTGCCTGATGCCAGGCAATGTGACGCGCGACGAAATGCCACAATGGATGAACTGCATTGATGTGCTAGTATTACCCAGCCGCCTGGAAGGCTTTGGCATGGTTGCTATCGAAGCATTGCAGTGCGGTGCACATGTAGTGGGTTCGGACGCGCAGGGGCTTCCCGAGGTGATTGGCTCCGAAAACGCCTTCGCACTCGATGACGACCTGGTTGAGAGCCTGTCGCGCCGCGCTGTAGAGATGCTGCGAGGCGGCGTAGTACAGACAGTGCCACCCGAAATGAACTGGGCAACGACTGCACGCAGGGAACTGGAAATTTACCAAGCCGCGATTTAAGAGCCCCCCTGTCCCCTAAAGGGGGAGCAAACATGAGTGCCCCCTTTAGGGGGTTAGGGGGACAGAACTAACGTAAAGAAAACTATGGCATATATTGAGGCTTTATTGCCGCTACATATTCCTGGCACCTACACCTACCGCGTGCCTGAGGGGCTATCCCCGCAGGTGGGCAGCCGTGTGCTGGTACCATTTGGGCGCAAGAAAATCTACACCGCCATTGTGGTGATGCTTCACGACCGCGCGCCGCAGGGATACGAGGTGAAGGAGGTGTTGAGCGTACTCGATGAACGTCCCATCTTGCGCCATCCGCAGTTGCGTTTCTGGGAGTGGCTCGCCGACTACTACCTATGCTCGATGGGCGAAGTCTACAAGGCCGCAGTGCCCAGCGGACTGAAGGTAGAGAGCGAGACTTATATCAGCGTAAACCCTGACTATGAGGAAGAGACACCTGGTAGCCTGAGCGACCGCGAGAAGGTGGTGCTTGACTTCACCGCACAACGCGGAAGGGTGCAAATTACCGAACTAGCCAGTGCAACGGGCTTCAAGAACGTGGAACACACAGTGAGTCACCTTATCGAGCGCGAGGCACTGCACGTGAGCGAACGCGTGGTGGACAACTACCGTCCCAAGACCGAAACGTGCGTGCGGTTGACTTGCCACCATGGCGATGAGGAAAGCCTGCACGCATTCTTCGACCAAGTGCATCGTGCACCCAAGCAAGAGAAACTGCTGATGGCCTATCTGGACCTGTCGCACTGGATGGGCAGCGAGGAGCCTCGCGAGGTAAGCAAAGAAGCGCTACTCAAACGTGCCTACGTAAGCCAGGCAGTGCTAAGTGCCACCGTGCAACGCGGCATCTTGGAGACTTACAAGAAAGCCATCAACCGATTTGCCACACTGGGCAACAAACTTATCGACCCTCCCGCACTCACTACCGAGCAACGCCGTGCTTACAACGAGGTACACGCCAGCTTTCGTGAGAAGGCCATCACCCTGCTACACGGGGTGACAAGCAGCGGCAAGACCAGCATCTACATGCACCTAATCAAAGACGCGCTGGCTCAAGGCAAACAGGTGCTCTACCTAGTTCCCGAGATTGCGCTAACCACGCAGTTGACTCGACGCCTGAAGGCGGTATTTGGTGACCAATTACTCATCTACCATAGCAAGTTCAGCGACAACGAACGCGTGGACATCTGGAAGCGTCTGCTCGACTCGAGTGACCCGTGCGTAGTAATCGGAGTGCGCTCGTCGGTGTTCCTGCCCTACTCTCAACTGGGTCTGGTAATTGTTGATGAAGAGCACGACACGAGTTACAAGCAGAGCGATCCCGCCCCACGTTACAACGGCCGCAATGCTGCTATCATGCTGGCGCAAATGCATGGAGCAAAGACCCTGCTGGGTAGCGCGACTCCAGACATTGGCGTGTATTACCGCGCCATGAACGGGCATTATGGGCTGGTACAATTGCTTACGCGCTATGAGGGCATCGAGATGCCTCGCGTCAAGGTCATCGATACTAAGCAGGCGCGGCGCAAGCGCGAGATGCATGGCCTTTTCTCAGAGGAACTCATCAGCGATTGTCGCCAGGCGCTGCAGGCAGGCGAACAAGTCATCTTGTTCCAAAACCGTCGCGGATACGCGCCGATGGTACGTTGCAAGGAGTGCGGCTGGGTGCCCAAATGCGAAAACTGCGACGTCTCGCTTACCTATCACAAGCACACGCGGTCGCTCACCTGCCACTATTGCGGCTACACCTTGTCGTTGCCCACCATCTGTCCTGCGTGCCAGATGCCGGGCATTGAGATTGTAGGCTATGGCACAGAGCGTATTGAGGATGATGTGGACCAGGCATTCCCTGGCGAAAAAATCTCGCGCATGGATCTAGACACCACACGCAGCAAGTCGAGCTATGACCGCATTATCGATGAGTTTTCATCGCACAAGACCAACATCCTGGTGGGCACGCAGATGGTGACCAAGGGGTTGGACTTTGACCAGGTGAGCCAAGTAGGTGTGCTCAATGCCGACACGATGATTAGTTTTCCCGACTATCGTTCTCACGAACGGGCCTTTGACATGCTCGAGCAGGTGGCGGGCCGCGCAGGTCGCGCCCACAAGCAGGGTCAGGTAATCTTACAGACCAGCGACCCATCACATCCTGTCATCGGTTATGTCGAGCGTCATGATTACGAAGGGTTCTATCGGCACGAACTGGCCGATCGCGAACGGTTCCACTACCCGCCGTTTGTTCGGTTGATCAACATCTATCTCAAACATCGCGACGACGCCCTGCTAGGCGAGGTGGCGGTACGCTACGCAGCGCTGCTGCGTCAGACCTTTGGCAGCCGGGTGCTGGGTCCAGAGCGCCCCCTGGTGGGACGCATCCAGAACCTGTATATCCGACAAGTGGTGATGAAAATTGAACAGCAGGCATCAATGATCAAGGTCAAGGCCATCCTGCGACAACTCTATGAGCAGATGCTTGAACAGGACGGCCGCATGAAGTCGGTGCGACTGTACTACGATGTAGACCCAGTTTAGAAGTTGAGCAGTGCAAAGCGGCGGCGAGCTTTACTGACGCGACAGTATTCAAAATGCCACCACTCGCGGCTATAGGTAAGGAAGCCATTATCGGTAAGCACCTTGCGCAACAGCCGGCGATTGGTCAACGCACTCTTGCTGATGCGTCCTTTCTTGACTAGCCACTGCTCGGCGGTGATATGAGCATCGTCGGTAAAGGTATCATAAGGCGTACCCATGTCCATGGGCACGCCTTTATAGGTCAGGCAGATATCGATGGCGACGCCATAGTTGTGTGGCCCGCCTCGCCGTGGCGGTGCCACATAGTTCACACCTGGAGTGCCCTGAACGGCCTGCCACATCTTACGCTGAACACTCAAGGGGCGTGCAGCATCATAGATGACAAACCCAAAATCAGGATTAAGTTCCTGTAGCTGGTTCAGTGCCTTTTTCAAGGCTTGAGCTGCTGGCTTGACGAGATAGGCACGGCGAAAGTTTCCGTACATATTTTTGCCTGTAAAATTGTCGGCAGAGGCATATTTGAGATCAACGGTGATGCCTGCACCCAGCGTAGCAAGATCGACCAGCCCAGCCTGTCGCATGCGTGCATCATAATCTACAACTTGTCCCCAAAGCAGCAGAGGCAAGCAGAGTAGGATGCAAATGGCAAAACACCTGTTCATCGAAATCAATCGAAGATGCCTTCGACGACATCGTCGTGGCCGCCGCCACCGCCGCCGCCACCGCCGCCACCACCGCTGCTAGTGCCAGTGATGGTGATATCGTCGATGCCCGTGCAGTAGCCCTAGTTGTTCTGGCTAACGAAGGCAAGATAATAGGTACCGTTGAGAGCCAACGGGACATTGGCCGTTGTCCAGCTGGTGGCAGTCTGCGGCCCCCAGACG
>JAEEVE010000228.1 GCA_016290765.1 Muribaculaceae bacterium | reverse complement strand
TGATGTTGAAAGTACTTTTACACTCTTGACTTCTTTCTCGCTCGTCATGTCGGAAGTGATAATAGAGTGAAGGTTGTGTTCAGGGGTGATGGTCCAGCTGATGATAGTCTTGCCTTCCAACTGTGAACCATCAAAGTTCTTGACATGCTTGCCATCAATTACGTAGACGGCCTTTTTCGTTTCCTGTGCACCAATAGTTGCCACAGAGAATACTGCCACAAGCAGTAAAAGAATCGTTTTTTTCATTTTTAAAATATTTATAAGTTAATAGCTTGAGATTTTTTTAATTCTAAAGAAGTCCCGTCTGAGCATCGTTTTAGCATATATGATCTTGGCGGTCCATTTGATACGGAGGTTTTTATTATAAATCCCTCATCACATGAAGATGCTGTTATTATGTTATCATTACTTTCGACGCTTGAAAGAATCTGGATGGTTTCCAGTAATTCAGAAGTGCTGATGTCTTGAACATTAGAAGTTCCCAACAGAACATCTTTCTGTTCAATGGTTTTGTGATTGTGTGCCGAAGCGTTAGTTTTAGCAAAAATGTCAGGTTCTTCTGTCAGCTTTTGTGCTCTCTTATGCACCTTTTGAGTAGCTTTATCTGTAATAAAAGCTTTCTTGTCAATGATTTCTGCTGTATCTTCATCATTGTGTTCTCGAACAGACATTATATCTGTGTTCGTTGGTATGACCTTGGCAACTTTGGGTTGTTCTTCTACTTTGTCTGTTTGGAGGCTTGGCAGCAACATCACGGCGCATATCACGGCTGCAGCAGCCGTTGCAATCCATCGCATGGCAACAATAAAGTTCCGTTTGTGGTAACTTTTTTGTATCAACCGATCGAACTCGTCGGCTTTATCTGTCGAAACAGATGGTCTACCTATGAGAATAGAGGATTGAAGCAAAAGCAGGACATCTTTCTCCTCGGCGGTGAGAAGCATGTCGGTGTTGCTGATATAATCAGCCAACATGCTTTCTTCCTCTAATGTCGTCTCAGCGTTCAGATAGCGTCTGACGAGATTCTGGCGTGCCTTTTCGTCGTTGAGATTTATCATTTCTTGTTCCTCCCTATCTTTAAGAGTTCCATCATTTTCTTTCTTGCTGTACAAATCATCGTCTTTGTGCTGGCTTCCGTCGTTCCGCATGCAGTGGCAATCTCAGCCATTGACATCCCTTCGCTGCGCATCAATAGCATTCTTCGCTGCGTCGCGGACAACTTGCCAAGAGCCATGATTAGGCGTTTCTTTGCATCATTTGCTATAAGACTTTGGTCTGTATGTATTTGAGAATCCAAATAGAGACATTCGTCTAATTTGTCATGTACGGTTCCTGCTCGCTTCATAATGTCAATACAGACATTCTTGGCTATCAACATCGCAAAAGCTTCTGGCTTCTGATGGCCATCCAATTTTGTCCTTTGCTGCCACAAGCGTAATATGGTTTCCTGTACGGCATCTTCAGCTTCATACGCCAATTCTCTACAGTCGAAGAACTGGGCGCACAACTTTATGAGTTGAGGTCGAAGCGACATTACTATATGTTGAAAGTTTATCTGTTCCATTTTGCGATGTTCTACTATAATAACGATCGAAACCGAAAATGGTAAACTGAAAAATTAAAAGACCACGCTATCATGCTTGATAACGCAGCCTTTAGAGGTCGTTCTTGTATCCTATAGGGTTATAAACTCATTTTGTCAAAGAACACGCCAAGCTCGTAATCCAATGTGAGAGGAATCAACTTCATAAATCAAAAGCAGAATTGAATCTTGTTTTTTGCATTTGCAACACGCTTTTCAAGTTCTCTGCGGTTCTTAGCACGTTGTTCCTCACTCATATTTTCCACCTCAAGCCGCCTTTCCTCGAAACGGATGGCGTCTTCACCTGTCAAAACAGGGGTTTCTCTAATTGGTCGTGCCATAATAGTATTGTTTAGTTGTCTATCACAAACAAAGGTAATCTATTTCTCTTATATACATGCAATTTTTGTGCCATTATTTTGCAAATTGCCACAAGTGTGTAGCTTTAAAGAGGGGGCAAGAGCTCTCAGCACCATATAATAAAGTTCCTCTCCTAAGCACAAATCTTGTCACAACATCCAAGTTCCCTTCTTAACTTTGACTCCCTTGCCATTAAGACACTCAATGATGTCATTCTGACCACTATCCCGACCGATATTCCACATAACCATCCTGCCGTCGGTCACGTAACGGTCATATTTCTTCCAATCATATATGCTGAATTTGACACTGGTGTTGGTAGTGAGTTCCCAGGTCTTCTGTACCTTTCCATCATCCGATGGAACAAGACGTGTGGATTCACCCAGTTTCTCGACAAGTTCCTGATAAGTGGCATAAATTACATCGCCATAAAAAGCACTTATGATAGTAGATATTTTATGTTATTAATTTTTCTTTTCAAATAAAGTTACTTCAAACTTATATTACTTACTGTCATAATGACTTGGTCACGGGGTCGTGTGCAAAGGTGACGGTGATGGTATAGGAAGTGTTCCGGCGCAGTTTACTGGTGAAACGCACTGTCTGGAAGCTCTTGTTCTTGTACTCATAGTCGGTGGGCGGGGTTGCGTCGCTTATCTCGCAGGAGACAGGGGTGTCAATCTCCATCTTGACGCGCATGGTCTTGCCATTCTTTTCTAATAGCACCTCTTTGTCGCTGATGCGTGTGGCATTGGCTGCTGTCATCAGGTTCCACGTCATGGTGGTGGCATCGGCAGTAGTGATGTTATCGGTGATGACCACATGACTCTTGTCCTTGAGGGCATAGGTGCGAGAGTAGGCGTCTATCTGTGAGCCGTAAACGGGCTTGAGGTTGGCACTGACCCACATATTCATGGGATCGTCGCCCGAGCCGGTGATGGTTGCAGTGCCCGAAACTACCTGCTTGGCTTGGTTAAAGGTGACAAGGTTGTGGTTGTTAGAATTATAACGATAAATGTCCCAACGGGTAGAGTTCTGAGAGAAATTCCACACATTCACTTTCCTTTTTTCTAGGTTATAATAGTTCTCGATGCCTAGGTCGGCGGCCCAGGTAATGCCTTGCGACTCAATGATGAAGCTGCCTGCATCCATGTGACCGTGAGAGATGGCAGGCTTGCCAAGTTTCACGCCAAGGTAAATGCCATTGCGGTCGGTCCATGAGGTGCGCATGGCTGCCACAGGATTCTTGCCGCCACCAGTCCACATGAGTTGTGTGGGTACGGGTGCCTGAGCAGTAGAAACCGTGGAACCCCACAGCAGAATGGTGGGAGCCAGTCGGTCGCTCTTGAGTTGCGTAATGGTGCGCTGCTTCATGATTTTAATGTCGTTATAGAGCAAGGTGGTATCGCCAGTGTGCTTGAAGAACCAGAACTTGACGGGCGTGACGGCAGCAACCTGGTCATTGTCGCTATAGTTGAATGGTTTGAGGGTGGGAGAGAACATGTGAAGGTGGTACTGTGCCGATTTCATGAAACCGGGCGATTGGCTAAGTCCGTAGTCGGTACCTAATGCTCTCTGCAGGGCTTCAATGAGCAGCACAGTATAGTTGGTACAATACTCCCAATACATGGCACCCTCGGGATAGGCACCGTCAGGAGCATACTCATTCATGGCAATGGGCACGTTCTGGATGGCACGGTTGAGCACTTGCCGAGCCTCGTTGCGGTCATCTTCCCACACGGCGAGAGCCCCAAACACCATACCGGCATGGCACACGGGATTCCAGTTGTTAGACATCTTATTGAACGATTTCTCGTATTGCGGGTCGAAGGATGGCCTGAGTCCCTTCTCGATAATGGCATTGCGAATGGTTTTGCGTTCCTTTTTGCTTAGTTTGTCGTAAATCCAATCGTAGGCAATGGCTACGCCAAGAGTCATCTCGGCCACGTCAAGGAAGTGTGATGGATTCCAGTCACTGAAGTTGCAAGCTGCCAGCAGCTCTTTCTTAAGATGATTAAGCACTTCCTGGTCGCCGGTTGTGCGATAGATGTAGCTCATGATGAAGAGGCGGCGCAGGTACTCGCGCGACACTGTGAGTAGTCGTCGGCCCGTGAGCACACGCTCTTTGGGAACCTCATTGGTTAGTTTTTGAGCTTCCCTCTCGAGCAAGGCCTGCAGATTGGTCCAGGTTCGGTCGTTCTGGATGTTGTTGAGCAGAGCTTTTTCCTCGCCTTTAAGCAAGAGCAGCCTAGGGTGTGATGGGAGACTGACGTAAGCTGAAACCTGAGAAGCATATTGGGCCGAAGCAGTGGCATAAGTGCCTATTATCATGAGGATTACCAGAGTGCTTGAGAAGAGAATGCGTTTCGTTTTCATGAGATGAGTGCTGTGAGTGAGATAAACAGAAATGATGGTAGCTTAAGCGTTGTCTTTGGAGTGGTCCTTACCCATTGATTTTTCGACAGGAATGAGTAACCAGTTGAACGCGAGAGTAAAGGCATAAGAGAATGTGGCAAAGAAGACGGCTGTAACACCTGCATAGTAGAAACCCATGGTGAGCGCCACCACTGTGATGACGATGAGCATGAATGCCAGTGTGATAGCCATCAGTCGCTGGGCGCGAGGGGTGTGTAACACTGTTTTTACTTGAGTCTTTTTGCCCAGGGCAAAGTCGAGTGCTGACAGGCCCACGGCAAGGGCTGCCACCACAAAAGGCGAGTCAATGGCCATGGTGGTGACCGATGCGATAAAGACGACCAGCGCCAATATGCGCTTGACTGTGAGATATTCGTCGGTGCTGGTGAGCCAGTCATAGAAACGCTGGTTATCGTAGTCAAGGCTGTGCATCTGCACCAGGTCGGCACAGAGCATAAAAACCAGTAAGGCGAGTCCAGCTGCCAAAAATAG
>JAEEVE010000227.1 GCA_016290765.1 Muribaculaceae bacterium | reverse complement strand
AAGCACTACTGGCACCGCTTCCACGCGCTGGTGGTAAAGGAACCCAGCCTTTCCTTCTACATGTGGGCTGTGTCGCTTACCATCGTCACCGGCATCACTGTGCGCAACATTGCGCACTCGCACGCTAGTCTCGGTTTTCTGCTATGGATTGCCCTGATGAGCCTCATCGTGTGCCTCGTGCAGTTTGCGCTGGGCCGAAATGTGGGCGGCCGCTGGAATGCCGTGCTCGAAGGCGGACAGGCGCTGGGGCAGAAAAACACCGCCTTCGCCATCTGGATTGCCTCACTCTACCTCAACCCCGTCTCCACCGTTGCCCCCGGCTGCTACATCCTGTGGCAAAACCTCGTGAACAGCTACGAGCTCTACCGACACGCCCATAGCCAAAAACACGAATAAACCTATAAATCGGCTCAGCCGATTCGGGCAATAAAAACACGATTTCTAATAGTTTTCCCCTTTTTTGCCTTTTGCGAACATAGCATTCGCATATTTTGCGTAACTTTGTGGAGCAGAAACAAAAACCATTCAAGAAACCCGTAAAAAACCACCCCACTATGCCCGCCAACAAAAACGCCATGACCCGCTACAAGATACTGGAAGACCTGCTCAAGGAACTCGACCTAACCGAGGAGTGGAAAAGGTGTTCGCACTATAAAACGCTACATATCAAAACTCCCTCATATCCGATATGTCGGCAACGGATATAGTGACCATTGGGAAATAGATACATTTGATGTTATAAATTAATAATCACCTGAACATGAAACCAAGTTGAATGATGTCATTCTTTAGAAATATATTTGGTCGGCGCAAAAACGCAAATTCTTCCGTTGAGGAGACCTCATCGGTCGAGGCGCGTCGCTTGCTTGAGTTTGAGAGTAGGCGCGACGAGCTGTTGGCGGCTGACAGATTTCTCGCAAGGAGTGATTACCGTTCTTTGGTCGAGGATTTCACTGACTTCTATCAGCAGATAAAAGCCCTACAAAACTCGGATGTGCTAACCGAGTTTTGTGATAAGCGGAATATAGTGGAGACCCGCCTGCGCTCATTCCTCGACTTATATGATGAGCTACAGAATGTACAAGAGGGTTCTGCCACAATCAAAACACACAACGATGCTTTTGTGGCATCTCATCTACAATCGGAGCGACAATACATTGACGGCATACTCACTCAGGTTGATGCTCACATCGTACTTGATGACGAGCAGCGCCGCGTAGTGCTTTCTGACGAGGATTATACACTTGTGATTGCCGGAGCGGGTGCTGGGAAAACCACCACAGTAGCCGCAAAAGTAAAGTATTTGGTGGAACGCAAGGGAATACATCCCGACCAAATCCTTGTGATTTCATTCACAAACAAAGCCGTAGGCGAATTGCGTGACAAAATCAACAAAGCATTGAAGATTGATTGCCCCATCACCTCCTTCCACAAGACTGGCTATGCCATCATGCGGCGACAGGACGACGTGCCAAAAACAATTGTTGACCAGGGATTTATGTTTGATGTGATCAACAATTATCTGAAAGGGAACATCCTTGAAAACCCCGAAGTGGTTGACAAACTCATACTTTTTTTCGGCAGTTATTTCGAAGCACCGTATGAGGGAAATGACTTGAACGACTTCTTCAACTACATCACCAAGGCCGATTTCTCGACATTGCGCGGCAATATGGAGGAATATGCCGAGCAAATCATAGACAAGCGCACAGGCAAATGCCTAACCATTGCCTATGAGACCCTACGCTCCGCACAAGAAGTACGCATTGCCAATTTCCTCTACATGAATGGTATTGATTACACCTACGAGAAGCCGTATCCGTTCAACATCAAAGGTTCGTACAAGCCATATACGCCCGACTTCACGATTGAGCAAGATGGCAAGGTGGCCTATATCGAACACTTCGGCATCTCGGAAGACGGCAAGAACAGCAGATACAATGCCGAGCAGTTGGAGCAATACAAAAGAGCCATCAATGACAAGGTTCGTCTGCATAAAGAACACCAGACTGCTCTAGTCTATACCTTCTCGCTCTACAATGACGGGCGCGACTACCTTATCCATCTTAAAGAGAAGCTGGAGAAAATAGGCTTCGAGCTGCGCCCACGTTCATCGAGAGAAATCTTCGAGAAAATCGTTTGTACTGAGGAAAATCGTTATATCTCCAAGCTGGTAAGGTTGATGTGTACATTCCTTCAGAACTTCAAGACAAACGACTACGGCATGGACGAGTTCCGTCGTTTCATGACATCCACACAAAACGAGCGCACCAAGCTATTCATGGCCGTTGCCGAACAATGCTACCATGAGTATGCAAAGCGGTTGAAAGAACGGAATGCCATCGACTTTGAGGACATGATTAACGACTCGGCACGCATTCTGCGCGAGGAAGTAATTCGAGGTGAGAAGCTGGACTTCAAATATGTCATCGTTGATGAATATCAAGACATATCTCGTCAGCGGTTTAATCTCACAAAAGAACTGAGCAAGCTCTTTGATGCAAAGATTATCGCCGTGGGCGACGACTGGCAATCCATTTACGCCTATGCGGGCTCGGATATCACTCTGTTCACTAACTTCTGCGAGACGTTTGGTTATGGCGAGGAACTTCACATCACTCGTACCTACCGCAACGCCCAGGAGGTGATTGACATCGCCGGTGGCTTCATTCAGAAGAACACGAAGCAAATTCAAAAGGCCCTCATTTCGCCCAAACATATCAAGAATCCTGTAATCATTCAGACCTACACGGAGAATGTTGACCGAAAGCAATATGAGGGCAAAGGCGGAAAGTATTTCCTTGTTGGCAAGACTGTTGAGAAAATCATGAGAGAAATACTTGCCGAGAACCCTAAGTCATCTATTCTGCTTTTAGGTAGATACGGCTTTGACGGCTTCAACCTTACGAAATCAGCCGACTTTCAATACTGGGAGAAGACTGGTAATGTCACGTCAAAGACTTTTGCCGACGTTGAGTTAGAGTTTTTGACCGTGCATCGGTCAAAAGGTCTGGGATATGATAACGTCATTATCATCAACGCCATTGATTCAATTTATGGATTTCCCTCGCAGGTTCAAGATGACCCTGTATTGAAATATGTGGTCAAAGATGACCACGCTATCGAATATGCCGAGGAACGGCGGCTGTTTTATGTGGCCTTGACACGAACAAAGAACCGTGTGTATATCATCACGCCACAACAGCGTCCATCTGATTTCGTGCGTGAACTGGTGAGCGAATATCCCAATGTGAAACTGCGTGGCACGCTCGACGAGAAACAAGCCAGCAAATACGAGACAAAGTATTGCCCGATTTGCGGCTATCCATTGCAGCTCAGATACAAGAGAGCATACGGGCTGAAACTGTGGATTTGTTCCAACGAACCTGAAATATGCGACTTTATCACCAACGATATTCGTGGTGGAGAAATGACCATTCTAAAATGTGACAAATGTCGCGACGGTTACTTGATTGTCAAACCGGGCAAGAAAGAACCTTTCCTCGGTTGCACAAACTATCGCAGGGACGGCACCGGCTGCGACGGCTTCATGACAAGAGAATATTATCTAAAGTACATCAAATAAACGTATTAGACCTTAGTACTACTGATTCAATCTTCACTCTCACAATGTAACAACTTTCAGATTATAGATGAATGCCACAATAACCATGCGTTTCAGAGGCACCGAAGAATGTGGGAGGTGTTAGTTCCTCGATTTAAACGAGAAACCATAACGACGCAGGAATTGCGACAATAAGATGAGAAAAACGACGCAGAACTGTGCGTCGTTTTTTTGTGTTTAGTACTTGGGTTGGAGGGAGTTGAGTTTCTTTAGGAGGCGCTCGATGCGGTTGTGGGACTGGAGGAGGCGGGCGTAGGGGATTTCGCCGCGCTTGACGGCGGCCACGATGATGTCGACCAGGCGGAAGGGGCGGTCGGGCTCGAAGCCGGTGTTGATGTTGTTGCCCACGCAGATGAGGTCGGCGCCGGCATTGATGGCGAGCACCAGGGCACGCTCGATGCTATACTGGTTGATGATGCCCTCCATATACATGTCGTCGGTCACCACCACACCGTCATAACCCAGTTCTTTGCGCAGCAGGCCTTCGAGGGTCTTGCGAGAGAGCGTGGCGGGATAGTCGGGGTCGAGTTTCTGGTTGAAGATGTGCGCCGTCATCACCAGATCGATGAGGTTATCATGAATGAGTCGCCTGAACGGGATGAGTTCGGTGGGACTCCATGTCTGGGTCACATCTACAAAGCCCCAATGCGAGTCGCTGATGGCGCTGCCGTGGCCCGGAAAATGCTTCACGGCACAAAGCACGCCCTGCTTGTGATGCTCTTCGATGAGCCAGCGGGCATGCCGCACCACCTGAGTGGGACTGGCACCATAGCTGCGGTCGAGTTTGCCTATGGCGGGACACTGCGGATTGTCGAGATCGAGCACCGGTGCCAGATTGATGTTCACGCCGTGACTGTGCAGCTGTTCGCCCATGCGATGGCCATAGAAGCGAGTAGTGTCTTCGTTGTCGGTTTCACCCAGATACTTAGCCGACACAATGGGCTGGAAACCATACTGCGTCTTCATGCGCACCACACGACCGCCTTCCTGGTCGAGGGCGATGAGCAGCGGATAGTCGGCATAACTCTGCAACTTGCGGGTGAGTGTCGCCAGCTGCCCAGTCGAGGTCACATTGCGCGAGCCTATCGTGGCATCGCCCGTGAGATCGACATCGAAGAGCACGATGGCGCCCACCTTGAGGTCGCGCACATAGCGTGCGGCATCGCTCTGGTCGTTGATGCTGTCGCCCTTAAAGCCCACCATGAGCATCTGAGCGGCATAACGGCGTAAAACAGAGTCGGCGGGCAATTGGCCATAGGCCACCCCCGCCGATATGATTATCAGTATTAACGAAAGTATTTTACCTCTCATCGCTGTGCTGC
>JAEEVE010000226.1 GCA_016290765.1 Muribaculaceae bacterium | reverse complement strand
TGAGAGGATAATCTGATTTGATTAACGTTACAATGTTTAGTTTTTCCTCAAATGTGTACTTCATATAAAAACTGCACCTCAAAAGTTTTGTGTCTAACTTTTGGGGTGCAGTTCACCAGGAAACCCAGCCGAACGGGGTTTTGTTTTAACGTGAGTTCGACGAAAATAAGTTGCTGATACACAAGTCCTCCCCTAAGTTAGGGGAGGTGGCACGCAGTGCCGGAGGAGTGTGTAATACCTCGTTCGGCTGGATTTGCAATCCGCCCGAACGGGTTCCCCTTTAAGGGGCTAGGGGAACAGGTCAACCTCAATGTCCTTGCTGTCCCTGCTGGGCACCGCCCTGCTGGTTGCCGCCAGCGCTGCTGCCGCCCACCACGTCGTTATTGTCGATGGTCGCGGCGGTCTTCTTGACTTGGGCACGCAGGGAGCCGAAGCGGTAACTGATCGAGATGCCAAACGAGCGAGCGCTGAAGGCAAACTTTTGATGACCCGTATAGTCGCCCTGCACATAGTCATTCTCGTAGTGGCTGTACTTGCCCGAGAAGGGTCGCTGGGCGTTGATGCGTACGGTCAGGCGGTCTTCCTTGAGGAACGAGCGCTGCAGCCCGAAGCCATAGAACCACGAGGTCTTGCCCTGCTGGTAGAGGTCGTCGGCACCACCCGTCCACTCGCCCACATTGGCGGTGAGGCGCAACTTCCACGGCAACTGCTGCGTGACCTGGGCGTAGAAGAACGAGCCCCAACCCGTGTTGGTCAGATTCAGATCCTTGCTGCGCAAGCGGCCATAGTTGACATTGCCGTTGACCATCAGGCTCGTGCCGTCCACAATCTGCCACTGGGCATAGCCGCTGAGGTCAAACGAGCGCGTGGAGAGCGTGTTGGCATAGGTGGTGTGGTCCATGCCGTCGCTGGTGAACTGCACACTGGTGATGCCGTTGTTGCTGAAGCTGTAGCCTGGCACGATGTTGAATGTGATTTTGGGGCTGATGAACATATAGGTCATGCTCAGCGAGTAGTTGCGGGCACTGCTCAGGTCGGGGTTACCATAGTTGAGCGTCGTCGGTGACTCGATGACGGCGGGGTTGAGGTAGCTGATACCCGGGCGGGCGATGCGCGTGGCAAACGCCAACTTCAGGCTATGCGTCATGCTAGGTTGGAAACCGATGCTCGCGCTGGGCACCCAGTCACTGAGGTCAGTGCTGAAGTTCTTTTGGCTGCCATCGGGGTATTTTCCTGACAGGTGGCTCCACTCATAGCGCAGTCCCGCACGGGCCGTCCACTTGTCCAGACGATAGGTGTAGCTGGCGTAGGCCGCTCCCACTTGGGTCAAGTGGTTGAAGCGCGTGACGATGGGGTCAACCCCCTCGGCGTTGTAGGCAAACGAGGTGTTGCTGCGGTTCATGCGATAGATATACTTCAGTCCTGTCTCGATGGTGTTGTGCCGGGCAAAGGGGCGTGTCCAGTCAAACTGCCCCGTGTGCTCCACAAAGGTCTCGCGGCCGTGGTTGTAGGTGCCGGGATATTCCGCGGGCATGTTTTCGGCCTCCAAGTAGCGGTTCTCGCTATTCTGCTTGTTGCGCGAGGTCGAGAGCATATAACTCAGGGTGAGTGCCTCGCCCTTGGTGCGTGTCTTGTGCTCATAGTCCATGCGCCCGTTGAAGTTGTAGTAACTGCTCAAGGGAACACTGGTTTCCTGTTGATAGCGGTACATCATGTTGCCGGCGGCATCGATGGCTCGCCAGTTGACCAGTCCGCCACCGGTGTAGTTGTAGTAGAATCCACCAAACGACAGTGACAACAAGTTGAGCGAGTCAATCTCCAAACTCGACTCGATGTTGCCATAGTGCACATTGACCTTTGCGTCGCCCTCGGTGTGGCTTAATAATTGGTGTCCGTCTTTATAAATGCGCTCCTCGTCGCTGAACTGCTTGTTGGCGTGGCGGTTGCGCAGTTGTGTGCCATAGTTGATGCTGGTGGTCCATCGTCCCACCTGTGTGGTGACGTAGGCACTGGCGTTGGGCGACCCGGTGTGGTCGATGCCCGCACTGACGGTGCCAGTGATGCCGCCCATCTGGCTATTGTCGTTCAGCACGATGTTCAAGATTGCCCCCACACCCTCGGCATCATACTTCGCGCCCGGCTCGGTGATGACCTCGATGCGCTTGATCATGCTTGCCGGGATGGCCTTGAGCACCTCCTTGGGGTTGCTCGAGATGCCAGGATCGGGATGTCCGTTCTTATAAATCTTGAAACTCGTCGAGCCCTTCACGCGGATGTTGTCCTCGGCATCAACGGTGACTAGGGGCACCTTGCGAAGCATCTCGAGCACGGTGCTGGTCTTGGCATCACCATCGCCCTGCACATCGTAGGACAGACGGTCAATCTCAGCCTTGACGAGCGGGCGGATGGCTTTCACCTCCACCTCGCTCAGGTGCTTGAAGATGGTATCGTTAAGAATGGAGTCCAGCTCGGCCTCAGTGAAGACCGGTTCCTGTGCTGCTGCACTCAATGCAGCAAATACAGCAAATGCGATAAGCAAGAATTTTCTCATAGCTTTTTTACGTTCTTTTTGTAACTTTCAAACAATAGACGCACACCCTCATTGAAAAGTTGCAAAAACTTTTGTTAAAGAATTTAAAAGAATTTAAAATGAGCGGTTTGAAAAAGATGCCGCATGGCTATTTTGAGCACATGCGGCATCACCAAGAGCAAGTTACTATATAATTTTATCTTAAAACCTTTGCTGAGCTCGTCGTGCCGTCGGTGTAGCGGGTGACAATAATATTCACACCATCAAATGGGTGGTCGCTGACCTGGCCCATGGTGCTAACATATTGCACACTCTGCACCTGTCGGCCTGTTGTGATGCTTTCAACTGCAGTCACTGGGTTCACGTTAATCGTGAGCCGTACCCACTGGCTATGGCCCTTGGCGGTCATACACACGAGCACGGTGCGCTTGCCCTGCTGCTGGGCGTTGACACTCAGGTTGCTGTCATCGCCATCCTTGGTCACTGTCATCACATCGTCAGCAACCTCGGCATCCAGGTAGTAGCGCTCGCGAGCACCATTATCGGCATGCGCAAAGAAGGGAGCTAAGTCGATCGTGTTCTCGCCAACATGCGCATCCACTTCGGCCTCTGTGACATCGGGCATGCAGCCCAGGTCATCCATCGCGAAGTAGCAGGGGGTGAGCAAGCCGTAAGAGTTGCTCTCACTGCCGCTGAAGCTGAAGCTCAACTTGGTGACCTTGCCCAGCGGGCGCAGGTCGACCCACTCCCACGTATTGAGGATGTAGCGATTGGCCTCGCTAGCACGATAATCGCCCAGGTTGAACTCCACGCTCGTGGTCTCGCGGTTGGCGGTGGTGCCTGTGATGGTCAAGGTGAAGTATGACCCAGGTTTAAACGCCGCCTCGCCATAGCCTTCGCCTGTGAGCATGTTCTGGTAAGCATAGGCGGTGTTGGTCACATACATACCCATGATGGAGTCACCTTCGGCATTGTTGGTCACAGTGATCGACGGGGTCGATCCATACCAATCGAGCGGAGATGCAATCAAATAGTTGGTCGCGCTGTGGCCTGCACCATTGGCATTGCGCCACTGGTCATTGAGGCTACCATACTCGGTCGAGGTCTCATTGCTCAGTGCGTAGCCATACCAGTATTCGTAAGCAGGCATCGAGCCTTGGTCAAAGGCAAACGAGCCGCTGTAGAACACGTCGCTCTCCAGGTCGTAACACTGATCGTGAGAGTTCTCGGCGAGATAGTTATCGTCCATGGTGGCAACCACTTGCTCGCCTCGCACGATGACACCAGCCTTGGCAATGACACTCTGGCCGTCGGCACTGGTGACCTTCACGCGATAGCCCCAAGTGTATTCGGGCTGCACGGTGAGGCTTGCCTCGTTGCCCAGGCTATTATTCATCTGGTCGGTCCACTCGTAGGTGTAAGGCTCATCGCCACCTGCCACAACAGGTGCGAGGGTTGCCTCGCCACCGGCATTGATGGTAGCGCCCGTGAGCGTTGCGGTCAGGGCGGGAATGTCGCGCAAGGTGGTGAACTCGATGCTCTCAATCTCGCTCTCGTTGCCCAGTGCACTCACATTCAGGAAGTAAGCCTCATACTTGGTGTTCTCTTCCAAGCCCTCAAAGGTGGTAGTCGCCTCTTGGTTTGCCATTACCGATTGTGGTGTGCCAGCCTTCAGCTCATCGGCGGTTGGAGCTGCCTTGGTACCCTCGGCCTTGACTACCATGCTATAAAGCTTGCCACTCACGGTCCATTGGGTCTTCACGTCGGCGCTGTTGATGGTCAAGTTGGACACCACGGGATATCCTTCGACCATCTCGGGAGTCTCCTCGCTGAGTTCAACAAACTCGTAGGCGCCGATGGTCGGTGTCTCGGCATTGCGCTCCACACCGTCGGCATCGACGGTGATGAAGTCAACGGGCACGGCGGTGCACAGGTTGCCCTGGGCGCGCAAGTGCAGGTCGACCTCGCTCAAGAACTGGGCTTGCTCAACAGTGTTGGTCTGATTACCTACCAGCGTGTTCAGCGCGTTGATGTCGGCGGCAAAGTCCTTGACGATGACATTGCTCGATGCATTGTAGAACACGTTATTGCACATTGCGGTCTTCTTGACGTTGTCCTCGCTGTAGAACAATGCCACGCCCAGGCCACCGGTGGTGACATTCTGGAACAAGTTGTTCTGCAGCTTCACACCGCTATAGCTGGCATCATTGCCACCATTGTAATAGCAATAGCCTTGTGTTCCGGCTACGCACACCGTATTATAGTAAACGTGTACATTGCTCAACTGGCTATTGATTTGCAGGCCAGCCGAGTTGTTGTTGGGCGAGTTGGTGATGGCGATGGCGTTGTTGTAGACCAGTGCGGGGTTCTGCTCATCGTCACCTCCGCCCTTCTCGCGGAAGTAGATACCCGAGCTGTAAGCACTCTGGGT
>JAEEVE010000225.1 GCA_016290765.1 Muribaculaceae bacterium | reverse complement strand
GTCACGGTCATGAGCAAGCAGAACAGGCTGATGTGGTTGCCAAAGTAATTGGTGATGAATGGAATCTGCCCGCCCCACTCCACAATCTTGTCAGGCGCCGAGAGGTCTTGAGCCCACAGGAACGACTGGCCGCGCAACTCGATGCACGAGGGGAAGAAGGTGAACATCGCAATCAGGATAGGCATCTGCAGCAACATGGGCAAGCAGCCACCCATGGGGTTGGCACCGGCCAGGTTGTAGAGCTCCATCGTCTTTTGCTGGCGCTTCATGGCGTTCTCCTGACCCGGGTATTTCTCGTTGATGGCAGCGATATCAGGACTGAGCACGCGCATCTTGGCTTGCGACATGTAGCTCTTGAACGTCAACGGCGAGAGGACAATCTTAATGAGGATGGTCAGCACCAGGATGATGATACCATAACTGCTGATGATACTACCCAACCAGTTGAACACGGGGATGATGACACCCGTATTAATCCATCGGAACAACTTCCATCCCAGCGGGATAAGCTTGGTGAGCTTGAGGTCTTCTTTGGGAGAATACTTGTCGTAGCTCGAGAGCAGCTTATAGCGGTTGGGACCAAAGTAGAAGTAGAAGTTTGCTGGATTATCCTTGTCGCTGGCATAGGGGATGCTGGTACGGATGTCCATTGTCTTGAGGTGGGTCTGGTAGTCAGCTGCCTCCTTCTTGATTTCCTTGCTCTCGAGATGTGCTCCAGTGAACACGCTGTCGGCAATGAGCACAGCGCTGAAGAACTGGTTCTTGGTCGAGATCCACTTCAGGCGATCCTTGATGTCCTTGTCATCGTCACCATTCTCCTTGGTATACTCTACATCGCCACCCTCGCCAGCATACTTATAGTATATGGCTGAGTTGCGCTCCTCAAACATCTTGCCTTCTTCGTGGCGCGCCATCTTCTGATGCCAAACAAGGTCGACTGTGTTGATGTTCAGAGGAATGACCTGCGTCATGCCCGACTGCAGCATCTCCATGCGCACCATGTATGAACCGGGCACCAAGGTATACTTCATACCCCAAGTGGCACCACCGCCCAGGTCGAGCTTCATCACGACAGTCGAGTCGTTGAGTTGCTCGGGAGTGAAATAGAAGTTCTGCGTCTCAAAGCGCTGCGTGTTGTTGCTCAACACAAAGCCATATTGGTTGTCTTCGGGGGTGAAGACCTCCACTTGCGGTGCATTGTAAGCCTTGTAAGCCAGCAACTTGGCACGCACGACGGCACCACCTTTGGTCGATAGCGCAACCTCGAGCGAGTCGTTGCGCAGTTTTATGATTTGCTCGGTACCAGACATGCTCGCAGCGAAGGCACCATTCTTGGCATAGTTGTCCAGAGCTTTCTTGACGGCATCGACCGCCTCGCAGTGCTTGGCATCGGCCGAAGCCGAAAGCAAGTCATCAAAGGCCAGGGTGGTGTCGCCCACAGCGACAGTGCCTGTGACTTTGCCGTCAACAAGCGAGAGCTTCACCGCACCGTCATCAATGCCTTGGTTCGTACTGTCGGTGCTGTGCTCGGCCATGACCGATTGCAGCTGCTTTACCTCATCGGGTGTGAGCATCGCCGTGGGTTGGTTTGCATTGGGCTGCGATTTCTGTACCGCAGCAATAGAGTCTTTAATGCGTTGTTGCTCGGCCATCTCAGCCTCGCTGGGTTTCTGCAGCCACATGAAGCCGAAAATCACGGCACACATGAGCAACATTCCGGTTATCGTATTTTTGTCCACTTTTTTTCTTTAATTGAAAATATAAATTGAGAATCGTTAGATGTAAACTTTCAACTATTAACTATTAACTTCCTTAAAGTCGATGGCTGCGCGGATAAAGTCCATGAACAGCGGGTGCGGCGAGAGAACCGTACTGCTGTACTCGGGGTGGTACTGGGTACCAATGTACCAGCGCTTGTCGGGCAACTCAACCACCTCGACCAGATGGGTCTCGGGGTTCTCGCCCACACACTTCATGCCCGCCTGCTCAAACTGCTGACGGAATTCCTCGTTGAACTCGAAGCGGTGGCGATGACGCTCCTCAATATCCAGCTCACCATAAGCCTTAGCAACTTTCGTGCCAGCCTGCAGACGGCATGCATAAGCGCCCAGTCGCATCGTTCCGCCCATGTTGGTAATACTCTTCTGCTCCTCCATCAAGTCGATGACATTGTGCTTGGTGTTGGGGTCCAGCTCCACACTGTTGGCATCGGCCATGCCCAGCACATTGCGGGCAAACTCGATAACCATGCACTGCATACCCAGACAAATACCGAACGTGGGCACATCATGCTCACGACACCACTTCAGCGCCACATACTTGCCCTCAGTACCCCGCTGACCAAAGCCAGGCGCAACAATGATGCCATCGTGCCCCGCAAGTTGGTCCTCAACATTGGCATCGCTCAAGTATTCGCTGTTGATATAGTCAATCTTGACCTTGTGGTCATTGTAAGTCGCCGCTTGGAAAAGTGCCTCGTCAATGCTCTTATAAGCATCCTGCAACGAGACGTACTTGCCCACAAGTCCTATGCGCACCTCGTTTTGTGCGTTGTTGAGCTTGTTAAGGAACTGCTTCCAGGTGGTGAGGTCGGGCTCGCCGCTATAGGGCGTGCTAGTCTTCTCAAGGATAATCTCGTCGAGGTGTTGCTCATGCATCATCAGGGGCACCTCGTAGATGGTGGGCGCGTCGATACTCTGAATCACGGCATCAGGACTGACGTTGCAGA
This sequence comes from Muribaculaceae bacterium, assembly GCA_016290765.1. Lineage (GTDB taxonomy): Bacteria > Bacteroidota > Bacteroidia > Bacteroidales > Muribaculaceae > Sodaliphilus. Next base: position 2,324 of record JAEEVE010000225.1, on the reverse strand, counting down.
ACAAAGCCACCTTGCGGCGCATAGCGGGCGGGATGTCGTGCTCGGTACGCAACACGAGTATGTCGGGCTGGATACCTTCTTGCTGCAGCTGCTTGACCGAATGTTGTGTAGGCTTGGTCTTTAGTTCCTTGGCAGCCTTGATATAAGGCACATAGGTCAAATGCACGCACACGCACTTGCTGCCCATCTCCCACTTCAGCTGGCGAACGGCCTCAAGGAACGGCAGCGACTCGATGTCACCGACGGTGCCACCAATCTCGGTAATGACAAAGTCATAGTCGCCCTTGGTGCCCAGCAACTTGACACAACGCTTGATTTCGTCGGTGATGTGCGGGATGATTTGCACCGTCTTGCCCAAATAGTCACCGCGGCGCTCCTTGTCGATCACACTCTGATAGACGCGACCCGTGGTGATGTTGTTGGCACGGGTGGTTTTGATGTTGGTAAAGCGCTCGTAGTGCCCTAGGTCCAGGTCAGCCTCATGGCCATCGACGGTGACGTAACACTCGCCGTGCTCGTAGGGGTTGAGCGTGCCCGGGTCGATGTTGATGTAGGGATCAAACTTCTGGATGGTGACGTTGAAGCCCCGCGAGAGCAACAAACGTGCGATGGACGATGAGATGATGCCCTTACCCAACGAGGACACCACACCGCCCGTAACGAAGATATATCTTGTTTCCACGATAATGAAAAATTTTAATTCAAGCTACAAAGGTACGATAAAGTTTTCAGTTAGCAGTCATCAGTTGTCAGTTTTTTGGCAAAATAGACATGAGTAACAAAAAAACGAGCCCAAAATTTGGACTCGTTTCCTTGCAATCTCCTAATTTGGAATCACTTTACCAGTATCTTGCGGGCGGTGCCGTCGCTCATCTTGACGATGGTCACGCCACGATGGTTGGCATCGACACGCTTGCCGTCGATGCTGTAGCGTGCCACCTCATGGGCATTGTCGCTGCCAATGCTGGCGACACTTGTATAGGCCAAATCGTCAATGCGGAACGCGGGGCTGACAATCTGCTCCTGCCAGTTGCCGGCAGCATCGGTCAACTTCACCTTCAAGTCAAACCAGCCTTTCAGTGCCTCGCCTGTCACCCCAGCCAACGAACCACGATAGAAATAACCATACCCAGGCGAACAGAAGTTTTCAGGCACTTCTTCTACCGCCAGCTCACTCCAAGCATCCTCTTGGTAAGGCGAGTAAGAGACCTCCACCTCATTCATCGGTTGGCAAGTCAACCATGTGTTATAAGTCTCTGGATTTTCGTTGAAGATGAAGTCACCGGCAGAGAATTCCAATATGCCATCACTAGCATTACCGAATCGATCTGTCGCCTTGTCATCGGAGCTTTTGAACCAGAGCATGGTAATCGTGGGAGCCAAATCGTCCTCCAACGATTCATCATAATGTACAGTTGTCAGATTCTGACCCTGTAGATCATCAACAAGGACATTATGATTGTCATAAACTGCATCAATAATACCCAGCGGTTCTTGGTTGAGAAATTCATTTTGCCCATAGTTCATCATCTGACCCGTCCAAACTTCTTCTCCATTTTTATAGAGTGTCAGATTGGCTGCAACTTGCAAGTCAACATCGCGTATTTCGCCATATCTTCCAATAATTTGACGAAAACTACCTGGCGTTAAAAATATAGGAACTGATGAACCGAAATCTTGCTTTTTTTGCGACTGAGAGAGATAGAATGGGTGCGGGCCACGTCCATAAGGATATTTTACTTCTTGTTCATCGTTGAGAAAAAGTGATTCAATATTACCCATACCCAGATTGAGATAGGTGATATCGTCTTGATTGATGGCCAACGAAGGGGCACTGATAGTGCGATTATAATACATTGGCTCTCCCCATGGAAAATAGCCTATAATTTCAGGGAAATCTACCATCGCAGGATAGACCAATGCATATATCCCGCTAAAGTCACTTTTTACATCCGGAATGTTGACATATAAATTGACATCGCAGATACTGAGATTGGCAGTAGAAATACCCATAAGACGAGCATCAATGAGCAGTTTTTCATCGAACATGATACGCAAGCCACACCCGATGCCCTTGGATTCAGCATCGTCCTGCGATAACTTTGAGGGTGTGAATTTTTCTGTAATTAGTCGATAGTCGTCCGCATTGTTTTCCAATGGCTGAGTCAGATCTTCTGATACATAAAACGTGATAAACGCTTCTGGATTTGCCCCCCAGTCCTCAGAAACATAGCGGTTACCCTGATAGTAACTGAATCGCTCACTCACTTGGTTAATATATGTTCTAGGGAAATTGCCAGCGAAAACAATACTAGGTATCATGT
>JAEEVE010000224.1 GCA_016290765.1 Muribaculaceae bacterium | reverse complement strand
ATCATCGCCTTTGCTTCGTTCCACAACTGTTTCATTGCTGGGTCGCGGTGCAAGTTGCGCATGATGATGACGCACTCGTCTTGCAGCCACTCATCAAGCACGCGCTGCAAGATTGTGGCGCGCTCAGGGTCGTGTAACGCATTGATGAGGACAAACGGACGCTTGGGTCGATCAAGGAACGCCGCCATGTAGTCGAACAGGGCAACCTTCAGTTCCACGTAGGGTAACACGCGGTCGGCCAGTTTGCCGAGTTGCCGCACAATGTCGTCCAGGCGGTCACTACCTCCGCTAGTATAGACATCGGTCTTGCTGGAAGGCATCAGCATGGCGGCAACGGTGAGGGCACTGTCGGCTCCGACATGCAGGATGTGCTGTGGGGCGAGGTGGTTGACGATGCGGAACAGCAACTGCATCTCGTGGTCACTGGGACACTGCTCACCGCGGGCCTGCAACGTCCTCCGCATAGTGCGCAGGTCGGCATAAGCATAATAGGGCAACCTCTCACGCAGGACTTGCGTAACGAATTTATAGGCCGAGGGCGAGTGGATGCCAAAACCTCGGCTGCGATGGTGCCGTGCCAGTGCCGTGCGGTAGCGGCGAATCAACCCCATCTTATTTGTCGCCTCCTTTCTGGGCGATGCGGCGCTGTTCGTGGTCGATGGCAAAACTCACATAAATCAGCAGGGCGGCCCCTGCCATGAGGAACGCTACCCAGTTGGTGCTCCAATCGGTCTCACCCTTTTTCCAGAACATCACCGCCGATGCGCAGAACAGCAGGGCACTGATGATGTTGATGCGGTACAACCGCTTGATGCGCAGATTGTCGCCATCGTAACGCTCAAGCACCCTTACCACCAATACCATCAATGCGCCAGCGGCAAACAGCCAACGCATCCAAGGGCCATCAATATTGAGCAACGGCAACAATGCCATTGCCGTGATGATGAGCAACCCCACCATGAGCAATATATTAAGTATCTTCTCTTTCATCTTCTAATAGTTAGTCTACCAATGAAGTGATCTACCAGCGCGAAGCGCGTTCCACCAGCCCGAAGGGCGGTCTTAATTCTAGGGTATATCGGTGATAAAGACTTCCTCGTTGGTGCGCTTCATGCCATACTGTTCGCGGGCGATTTTCTCCAGTGTCTCGCGGTCGGTGTGCAGTTCTTGCAGCTTGGCCTGGTAGATGCGGGCCGAGTCCTCGTTGTTCTGAATCTCGGCCTTCAGCTCATTGATTTGTTGCTTGTAACTGTTGATGCGCATGTAATTGTTCTCGCCGAAGAACAACAACATGAGGATGAACACAACAAAAATCACAAATGGCAGGCTTAGCCATCGCGGTATCCATTTGGGGCGTTGAAACTGGGGCATATTTAAGTAGTTTAAGTAGTTAAAGGGAGTTAAGTAGTATTCCCACTTTAGGGGGTTAAAGGGACTTAAGCAGTTCTGGCCGCAGGCGGCGTGTGCGCTCGAGGGCTTGCTCCATCTTCCACTCGGCAATCTTGGCATCGTTGCCGCTGAGCAGGATCTCGGGCACTTTCCAGCCATTGAATTCGGCTGGGCGGGTATAGACGGGCGCCTCGAGCAGGTTGTCTTGAAACGAGTCGTTGAGTGCGCTCTGTTCGTCGCCAATGGCACCTGGCAGCAGTCGCACGATGCTATCGGCTATCACTGCAGCTGGTAGTTCGCCGCCAGTGAGCACGTAGTTGCCAATCGATATCTCACGTGTCACAAGGTGTTCTCGCACGCGGAAGTCCACACCCTTGTAGTGGCCGCACAAGATGATGAGGTTCTCGCATAGCGACAGCGTGTTGGCCATGGGCTGGTCCAGGATGTCGCCGTCGGGCGAGGTGAAAATGACCTCGTCGTAGTCGCGCTCGCTCTTTAGCTGCTCGATGCAGCGGTAGATGGGCTCAATCTGCATCACCATGCCCGCCTCGCCGCTGAAGGGGTAGTCGTCGACCTTGCGGTGCTTGCGCAGCGACCAGTCGCGCAGATTGTGTATGTGAAACTCCACCAGCCCCTTATCCTGAGCGCGTTGCAGGATGGAGCAGTGCAGAGGCGACTCAAGCGCCTCGGGCATAACGGTGAGAATGTCTATTCGCATCATTGAATCGATAAAGCCTACAAAGTTACTATTTTTTTTTGAGAGTTTTGTCAAATGAGCCCAAAAAAGCGGGGACAAGAATAAATCGTCCCCGCTCTGTGTCATGGTCAGTGGTGCAAAATCAGCGCACGACAATCTTCTTGCCGCCCTGGATGTAGATGCCAGCGGGCAGGCCCACAGTGTCGTTGCCCATCACGCGGCCGTCAAGGCTATAGACTGTAGTGTCGTTGACTGCGTCCTTGCTGCGAACGGTCGACACGGCAGTATTGATGGCCTCGTCGACGGCGATGTCGTCAACGCTCAGCATCATGTTGTCGGCGTCGCTGATGGCATGCACGCCAAAGCGATAATTGCCCTCGGTGCTGATCCATACGTTGCCCGAGAACTCGGTCATGTCGCCAGTAGCAACCTCGGTGGGTTCAATCACGGAGGTCACCATACCATCGACGGTTGGCTCGGTGCCCATCATCACTTCAAAGCGCTCGGGCATTGTGGCGGTGAAGCTGCGGGCCTTGATGCTGAAGGTGTAGCACTTGCCAGGCAGCAGGTGGATGGCGGGAGTGAACAACCACTCGTCGGCAGCATTGGTCATCGACCAGTTGTAAGTCACATTGCCACTCATGTTGTTATAGCCCCAAGTTGTGCCGTCGTTGTTGGCGTCAACGATGGTGTAGTCGTTCATCGAAGCGCTCGAGCCAAAAGTCTCCAGATAGGGCACTTCATAGGCTTCTCCATTGGTGGCTCGGGTGAGCGTGAAGTCGCTGATGGCCTGCAAGAGATAGACGGTGCTCTTGCTAGCGTTGAGCAGGATGAACTGCGAGTCGTTGCTATAGGTGTCAGTAGCCTCGTCGTAGTTCAGTACCAATGGCTGAATCTCGCTGGTGTTCATGCGATTGACAGCCATCATGTAAACGGGCTTGTTGGCAAGTATGCCCAGATATTGTCCGCTCTCAAATGTGATCGAGTTGCGGTTGCGTGTGCCCTTGATCCATGCCTCGGGCATGTCGGCAAGGATTCCCTGAATATACACGTCGTTGCCGTCGATGCCAATGCGAGTGTTGTAGTTGAGCTCACCGCCCTGATACTCAGCGCCCTTGAATTTGTAAACCTCGGTTGTCAAGCCTTCGGGAACATCGACCAGTTCATCGGCGACTGCAGGAGTGTAAACACTACTGTAATCGGCAAAGCCGGCCCACTCATTGCTGTCGGCCCAGACAGCACCTAAACAGATATATTTGCTGGTGCCATTCATGGTGATCTTGTCCTCAGTGATGGTATAGGTGACTTGAGGAGTCGAGATGACAGAGAACTCTTCATAATCCTCATCAAACTCGACCATCTTGATGGCGATGGGCTGCTGAACCTCGGTGTCATACTGGATGTTTTGGTTCATTGCAACGGTGATGGTTGTGCCGTCGGCGCTGAGCGTACCCTTGACCCAAGTGTTGACGATGAGCTTGCTCAGGGGGTCCTTGATATAGACTTCGTTGTTGTCGGCAAAGACGATGTCGATGGTTCCAGTCTGTGCGCCGCGACGTACGTAGTCGTTAAGTACATAGTAGGCATAACCTGAACGGTCGTAGGTCTTCAACTCGCCGGCAGGCTGTTCTGTAATCACACCATAATCGCTCAGTGACTGAGCCCAGCTTACGGTAGCGGCTAGCGCTAAACACGCTAAGAGTAAAAATTTCTTCATTGTCAGTAATTTAGTTGTTTGTTTAAGAAGATTTATGTTAGTAATGGGGCAAAGGTACGGCAAACTGCTGAAAAATGAGATAAAAATAACATAGATTAACCCATATGTCTGCGGAAATAACCGTCATTACCAATCAGTATGAATATTGTGTCCAGAGGTTGAATAAGCTCGGTGGGTTTAAGCTATTTCAAGGCCAAGAGGTCACGAACAAGGGCAAAAAACCGCTTTTTTCGGGTTTTTGGTTGTGGGTGTCGGAAAAAAGTAGTACCTTTACACGCTTTTTTGAATACTAGTAAATTTCAACAATAACTAATTAACATTCTTAGAACAAGTGAAGACACTGTACATCGAAGATCTGGAGAAGATTCGTAAGAGTGCCCAAAGGGGACTTTTACTCAGAGAGCAAAGTGCCTCAGACACCTCCGACGAGAGTTGCGGTCTGGCTTGCGGAACACCGCACCTGCAGCTGTTGTGCTGCGGCGGTACGGGTTGCAAGGCCTCTAACAGCCACAAGATTGTGGAGAACCTGCAGAAGGTCATCGACGAGAACGAAATCGCCGACAAGGTTGACGTGGTGACCACTGGTTGCTTCGGCTTCTGCGAGAAAGGCCCCATCGTCAAGGTGATTCCCGACAACACGTTCTATACGCAAGTCACACCCGAGGATGCCGAGGAGATTGTCAAGTCGCACATCATTGGCGGAAAGCGCGTCGAACGTCTGCTCTATGTCGACCCCAAGACCGACAAACACGTCAGCGACTCAAAACACATGGACTTCTACCGCAAACAGATGCGCATTGCTTTGCGCAACTGCGGTTTGATTGACCCTGAGAACATCGAGGATTACATTGCCCGCGACGGTTACTTGGCACTGGCCAACGCACTGACTAAACAGACGCCCGAAGAGGTGATCGACATCATCAAGAAGGCAGGATTGCGCGGACGTGGTGGTGCTGGCTTCCCCACGGGCATGAAGTGGGGCTTTGCACGCACCTATCAGGCCGAGAAGAAGTATGTCGTGTGTAATGCCGATGAGGGTGACCCCGGAGCATTCATGGACCGCTCGATTATGGAGGGTGATCCACACTCGGTCATCGAGGCTATGATGATTTGCGGATACTGCATTGGCTCGAACAATGGCTTGATTTATATCCGTGCCGAGTATCCCCTGGCTGTGCACCGTCTGCGCGTGGCCATCAAGCAGGCTCGCGAGGCTGGTTTGCTTGGTAACAACATCTTTGGCACTGACTTCTGCTTCGACATTTAGA
>JAEEVE010000223.1 GCA_016290765.1 Muribaculaceae bacterium | reverse complement strand
TTCTTACGAGTATGACAATAATTGCAATGAGGTATTTATAGTTACTCCACGTAGTGGCGCAAAAGATAATCCTGTTAGTCCAGATAGACTCGACACTCTGAAAATAGTAAAAACAAATAAGTATGAAGCATATATTTTTGATTAGTTATGAAAAGATGTGATTTGCATATACATACGGTGTCATCTGAATCAGATAAGCCATGTGCCACAGGGACGGTTTTATTGTCACGGCATTGTATCAGAAGTTTTATGTTCTTGTGCTTGGGCAATCAAAATCATCTCAATTTGTCAACTCATCCAGGGCAAAAGATTATTACTCAAATGGCAGCCTCAATCTAATCTGGCAGGTTGTACTAAAATTTTGCGACACCCTCGGACAGAACGCGAACTATCATCCTCGCTGAAGGCGAGCATTTAGTATTCGAGGCAAGGTGCTCACTTTCAGCGAGATTTTTAGTATGCCCTCATACCGGAGGTGTCGCTGACGCTCCACCCCCGGTTACTCAAATTGTCACCTTCGGCGACGTTGCTTCCTCACCTAAAAACAAAATATTAATTGGGGACAACTCGTATATCTCCCCATTTGATTTATATTTTTGATTGTACTCGTTGTCCATGTTGTCTTCTTTAATTATCTGCGTAATCTGCGTGATTAACATGAGTATATGGGGGGCAACAGATATATAATTCCCAACATTAAAAATATTTTTGTAATTTTGTGGGTTGAATATGTCAGATGATGATGAAAGAATACCTATTTGAGCTGGAGATTCCTGTCCGCGACTATGAATTGGACAGCGAGGGCATCGTGAACAATGCCAACTATCTGCACTACCTTGAGTACACGCGCCACGAGTTTGTCAAAGCGCGCGGCTACTCGTTCGGCGAGATGTCGCGCGACGGCATCATTCCCGTTGCCAATCGCATCGAAATTGACTACAAGAGCGCACTGCGCAGCGACGACGTGATGCTGAGCAAGTTGTGGGTCGAGCGCAAGGGTGTGCGCTACCTTTTCCACCAAGACATATATAATAAGGAGACTGGCCAGCTAGTGGTGAGTGCCATTGTGAGCATCGTCGCGCTGGTTGGCGGCCAATTGTCGCGAGGAGCCGAACTGTGGGAAAAACTAGGCTTGGACAATGAGCAATGACAAACTGAGATATCGCATCGCCTTTGCCTCGATTCGCGGCATGGGGGTCGACCTCGCTCGCCAACTGCTAGAAGTTGCGGGCAGCGAGGAGGCTTTCTTTGCGATGAGCGAGAAGGAGCTGCGCCAGCTGACGCAAGGCCGTAGCAAAGTATATACCAACTACTACCGCCAGCAGCAGTTGGAACGAGCCGACCGCGAACTGGACTTCATCAGCGAGAACAAGATTGTGACATCTTACTTCACCGACCCCGGTTATCCTCGCCGTCTGCTTGAGGCCAGCGATGCACCATGCATGATTTACAGCCGTGGCGAGTGCGACCTCAACAGCGCACATATTGTTAGCGTGGTGGGTACACGGCATGCCACACAGTATGGTGTGAGCTTCTGCGACTCGTTTGTGCGTGACTTGGCATCGGCGTTGCCCGACACAGTGGTTGTGAGCGGCCTTGCCTATGGCATCGATATCGCCGCGCATCGTGCCTGCCTAAAGCATGGACTGAGCACAGTCGCCGTTATGGCCCGTGGTCTTAACAGCATCTACCCCGCTCTCCACCGCAACGACGCGGTTGCCATCGTTCGCAACGGCGGTATGGTGCTGACCGACTACCTGAGCAGCGACGAGTTGCACCGCGGCAACTTCCTGGCACGCAACCGCATCATCGCCGCGCTGAGCGACTGCACGGTGATTGTCGAGAGCGCCGACCATGGCGGTTCGCTGGTAACAGCCTCGCTGGCTCAAAGCTATAATCGTGATGTAATGGCAGTTCCGGGGCGCACGAGCGACGAATTCTCGCGTGGGTGTAACCGGATTATCCGCACCAGCCAGGCCATGTCGATCAGCTGTGCCGACGACCTGATTGAAGCAATGAATTGGGACCAGGGACGAAAGTCCCAGAATGCAAAACAACTGGAATTATTCACCGAGTTAAACAATGAGGAACAAGCAGTCGTCGATGTGCTGAAGCAGCAAGGCGACTTACACATCAACACCCTAGCCGCTGTGCTGCAACTGCCCATCTATCGGCTGATGAGCACGCTTGTCGAGCTGGACTGCCGCGGCGTGATCCTGACGCTTCCTGGATGCCGGTATTGCTTGAAGTGAGCGCCCGCGCCCCTGCGGTAAGGTGTGCATTTCATGTAATTTTTAAAGATGCTTCAAAAAAAAACAGGGGAAAAGTTGCATAAGTGAGAAAAAAGTCATACTTTTGCTTTTTGTTTCATTGCTTAACACCAAAATCGATTATGGAAAAGAAATATATTCCTGACAGTGAGTTGATCATCAATGATGACGGCAGTGCATTCCACATCCATGTGACGCCCGAGCAGTTGTGCGATAACATCATCGTGTGCGGCGATCCTGGCCGCGTGAATATGATTGCTGGTTACTTTGACACCCGTGACTTTGAGGTGTCGAGCCGCGAGTTCCACACGATTGGCGGCACCTACAAGGGTAAGCCCATCATGGCGCTGTCGCACGGCATCGGCGGCGACAACATCGACATTGTGATGACCGAACTTGATGCGCTGGCCAACGTCGACTTCAAGACACGCCAGCCCAAGGACGAGCACCGCACGCTGAACATTGTACGCATTGGCACATCGGGCGGCCTGCAGACTTATGTGCCCGTGGGCACTCCCGTGATAGCTGCCAAGGCACTGGGATTTGACGGCGTGCTCAATTACTACGCCGACCGCAATGCAGTGTGCGACTTGGAGTTTGAGAAAGCGTTTTGCGAATATGTAAAGTGGAATCCGCTGTTCGCCAAGCCGTATGTTGTCGATGCCGACCCATGGCTGGTTGAGCGCATCGGGCGCGATGACATGGTGCGTGGTTACACGATCAGTGCCGTGGGCTTCTATGGCCCACAGGGCCGCGAGGTTCGCGCCCGCCTAGCCGAGCCCGAGCTGAACCACCGCATCGAGGCGTTTGAGTACGCTGGCGGCCACATCACCAACTATGAGATGGAGAGTGCCGCACTGCAGGGATTGGCCAAGATTCTGGGCCACCGCGCGATGACCATCTGCTCGATTATCGCCAATCGTGTCGCCACCGAAGCTAACACAAACTATAAGGGCGCCGTGAACGACCTGGTTGGCACAGTGCTTGAGCGGTTGCTGGTCGACTAGCGCTTCGGTTTCATTTGAGAAAAAGAAAGGCTGCCTTGCGGGGCAGCCTTGATTGTTGTTAGATGTGAGAGAGTGATGAGGATGTGTGTCAGTTGGCAATGAATGCGCCCAGACCTGTAGGCATCATCGTGCTGAAAGCATAGACCCTAGCAAATTGCTTAATGAAATCAACTGTCGCTTTTTTGGGCTTCATTGTTACCATCTTCTGTTCACCACCTCTCTGCTCTCTTGTGAGATGAGTAGAGGTTTTCTGCATAGGCAAACATGTTTTAAAAAAGTTGTTACACTCTAATAACGAGAGATAGGGCACAATATTATATGTGGTTGAACTAATTTATTTGGAGAAATTTGTTCACGCCGATATTTAATATTACTTTTGTGGTTGTAAAACGTAAAAACTATGATAAAGAATATCATCATCCGCGCTCTGTCGGGCGCAGTATATGTGGCATTGATTGTTGCATCGATCCTGTTGCTCGACAAGTCGGCGGTCACCTATCTTGTCCTGTTCTCGGTATTTACCGTGCTGGGCGTGAAGGAAGTATATGACATGTCACGTCACGAGGAGAACCCGTCTTGGCTGGTGACCTTGATTGACATGCTGGGCGGTGTGGGCCTGTTCTTGTCGATGTATCTGGGCATGACTAGCGAGGGCAGCTCACGCGCCTTGTGGCTTCTTGCCCCCAGTGCCTATGTGCTTGCGCGATGCATTGTTCAACTGTATCGGCCTCGACAGAATGCTGTCCATAGCCTAGAGCGTTCATTCTTCTCGATGGTATATGTGGCTGTACCCTTGTCACTACTAAACTGCATCATTGCCATGAGCACCCCCAAGTTGCTGCTGGCGGTGTTTATCTTCATCTGGGTGAACGACACGGGTGCCTTCTGCTCGGGCATCACGCTAGGACGGCACAAACTGTGGGAGCGCATCTCGCCCAAGAAGTCCTGGGAGGGATTCTTTGGCGGCCTGCTGGCCTGTGTGCTCACAGCCTGGGCTACTCATACCTGGTGTAATGAGTTCTTCCAGGTGCCCCAACTGGCGGTATGGATTGGATTGAGCGTCGTGGTGTCGATTGCCGCAACCTATGGCGACTTGACCGAATCGCTGCTCAAGCGCACCGAGGGTGTGAAGGACTCGGGACATCTGATTCCAGGTCACGGCGGTATCCCTGACCGCATCGACAGCCTACTACTGGTGTCGCCTGCAGTGGTGATTTACCTGCTGTTAGTGATATTTCACTGATGGGCAATGCATTATACCCTAAAAACCGACATGATTACTTGTAAACTTAAGATATGAAAAGATATGATCTGCGTGGCGTGTCGGCATCGAAAGACGATGTGCATAACGCCATTCGCAACATTGACAAGGGCCTTTACCCGCGAGCTTTCTGTAAGATCATCCCCGACTTGCTAGGAGGTGACCCAGAGTACTGTAACATCATGCATGCCGATGGTGCCGGCACCAAGTCATCGCTGGCCTATATGTACTGGCGTGAAACTGGCGACTTGAGCGTGTGGCGTGGCATTGCCCAGGATGCCATCGTAATGAACATCGATGACCTGCTGTGTGTGGGTGCCACAAGCGGTATCCTGCTCTCGTCGACCATCGGTCGCAACAAGAATTTGATTCCAGGCGAGGTCATCTCGGCCATCATCAATGGTACCGAGGAGTTTCTTGCCGAGTTGCGTGAAATGGGTGTGGACATCATATCGACAGGTGGTGAAACGGCCGATGTGGGCGACCTGGTGCGCACAATTATAGTCGACAGTACGGTAACGTGTCGCATGCGTCGC
>JAEEVE010000222.1 GCA_016290765.1 Muribaculaceae bacterium | reverse complement strand
AAAATATTGATAGGCAACATTCTATTCAAGGGTTCAACACACGCTCCCCGGTAAGTTTGGCAAGTTCCTTGTTTAACAGTGCTAATTCTTGTTGCTCGGCTAGTAGTTTTTTGACCGTCTCATAGTCGGTCGTTTCTTTAAGCTGCTTTTTTATGCTGCTAATCCTGTTCAGAACAATTGATAATTTCAAGTTGTTCAATGCGCTTGCTACCAGACCTGGCAGGCGCTCGAACTCAGTGACCACATGGGTGTACTGTGTATGAATCTTGCTCAGCTGGTAACGCTCGCTTGCCATACGGCATGACATCTCTCGCACACGGTCATCGGGATGTGAGCAAAGCAGGCGTTCCAAGAAGTTTTGGCGGAACTCATTGACTTGTTCCATCGCTTTTAATTCGTACTTGCTGCGAATTCGCTTTTCCTCGTTTTCCAGTAGGTCGACCGATTTGCCAATGGGGTCAATAGCACGTATCTCACGCTCGCAAGCTTCCTGGTTTCGCACTGAGGCATCCTGTTCAACACGTGGTAGTTCCTGATAGAAACGCTCTAACTCACCAAGCGCGATATTCAAAATGTTTGCTAAAGTGGGGTCGTTGAACGAGAGGTTGTCGAGGGTTAACTCGCTGTTGATGTATTCGACCACTGTAGTAGGCCGTCGAGTGCCGTCTTCATACTCCGTATCGCACAGATAGCACATGCCATACTTGGCAATGAGCCGTGCCACCTCGCGTTCCTCACGATGAGCGGCTGATATGGTGGGTGACTTATCGGACTTGGGCGTCGGGAGAGTGTCGGTAGTTGGGCCTTCGACGGGTTGCGGTGTGTCGTGCGGCTCTAGCGTAGCCTCCCGTGCTTCTTGTCTGCGCTTGTCACGCTCAGCCTGCTTGAATGCTTCCTCCTTGTTGCGGTCAATGTTCTTCTTGATTTCTCGCAGCAGCATCTGCTCGCTTACGCTAAACAGGCGACTGCACTCCTTGGCATAAACCGACCGTGTGATGGCATCGGGGATGACTGCAATTGATTTGACCACGTCGGTGATGGCCTCTGACTGCTTGATGGGATCATTGTGCACACCTTCAAGCAGCACACGTGTCTTGAATTGGATGAAGTCGCTTTCGTGCTCATCAATATATTGCTGAATCTCGCTGCTGCTGTGTTTACGGCTATAGCTGTCGGGGTCATCACCATCAGGCAGCAATAGTACCTTGATGTTCAGCCCGTGAGACAACAATTTGTCGATGCCCTTCATGGCGGCACGAATGCCGGCAGCATCGCCGTCAAACAACTCGGTCACATTATTGGTGAAGCGGTGTAGTAAGTGGATATGACCATCGGTCAGTGCTGTGCCACTCGATGCAATGACATTTTCAAATCCAGCCTGATGCATCGAGATGACATCTGCGTAGCCCTCGACGATAAAACACTTGCCCTGCCGGGCGATGGCGCGTTTGGCTTGGAACAGGCCATACATCGTGCTTGAGCTCTTGTCATAGATGACCGAGTCGGGTGAATTGAAGTACTTGGCATGGTCATCCTTCTTGAGTGTGCGACCACCGAAAGCGATCACTTTGCCCGCCACATTGAAGATGGGGAACATGACACGGCCACGATAGAAGTCATAACCGCCACCGTGTTGGTCATCCTTGCATAACCCCAGTTTGAACAATATCTCGCGGTTGTAGCCCTGTCGTGTAGCGGCATCATACAATGCGGTACGGTTCTCGGGAGAGTAGCCTAGACGGAACTTGCGGATGGTGGCATCGCTGAATCCTCGCTCGCGGAAGTAGCTCAGCCCGATTTCCTGGCCGTCGCGAGTGTTCCACAACTGATCCTCCATCCACTGGCACGCCCACTCGTTGGCGATGAGCATCGATTCACGTTCGGTCTGAGCCGTGCGTTCCTCGTCGGTTTGCTCGCGCTCTTTGATCTCGATGTGGTACTTGGCAGCAAGATAACGCAGTGCATCGGGATAGCTCATCTGCTCGTGCTTCATCAAGAAGCTCACAGAGCTACCCGCTTCGCCACAGCTAAAGCATTTATAGATTTGCTTGGAGCGAGACACATAGAACGACGGTGTGCGGTCGTTGTGGAATGGGCATAGTCCCACCCAGTTCGACCCGCGGCGCTTCAACGCCACAAAGTCGCTGACCACATCCACCACATCGGCGGTGTCAATTATCTGCTGGACGGTATTTTGATCAATCATTTTATTAATGCACCATGCATCGTGCACAATTAACAGGGGTTCTAGATTGTGAACTTCAAGACACTGCAAAGTTAATGCTTTTTATTCGATAATACAAAAAGTGTCCGTGTAGACTACTAGAAATTATTAACAACCTTAACGAAACAATCATCCCAGCCACAAAAAGTGGCTGGGATGAAAAAATCTTGCACTAAAGACAAAAGACTAATGTCTAAAGCCTAAAGCCTAAAGTCTAATGATTACACTCCCCACTGCTGCTGGGCGAGACGGCGATAGTTGTTGTAACGCCACATCGCGTTGTCCTTGGCAGCCTGGAAGAGCTCCTCGGCCTCGTCGGGATACTGCTTCAGCACCGATGCGTAACGCACCTCACCCTTGAGGAAGTCGGCAAACTCGTCCCAGTTGGGCTCCTTCGAGTCGAGTGTGAACGGATTCTTGCCCTCGGCCTCCAGCATGGGATTGTAGCGCCACAGGTGCCAGTAACCGCAAGCAACGGCCTTGGCCTCCTCGGCCTGCGACTTACCCATACCAGCTTTCAAGCCGTGGTTGATACAAGGAGCGTAAGCAATCACCACCGAAGGACCATCGTAAGCTTCTGCTTCACGAATAGCCTTCAAGCACTGGGCGTTATCGGCACCCATAGCCACCTGAGCCACGTAGACGTAGCCATAGGTAGTGGCAATCAGACCCAAGTCTTTCTTGCGGATGCGCTTGCCAGCGGCGGCAAACTTGGCGATGGCGCCGATAGGCGTAGCCTTCGAGGCCTGACCACCGGTGTTACTGTACACCTCGGTGTCGATGACCAGGATGTTGACATTCTTGCCCGAGGCAATCACGTGGTCGAGACCGCCAAAGCCGATGTCATAGCTTGCGCCGTCACCACCTACGATCCACTGCGAACGCTTCACCAGGTACTGGCTCAAGCTCTTCACCTTCAGGTCAGCAGGGTTGTCGCTGTGCTCGATGGCGGTAGCGATCTTGTCGCTGAGCTCACGGCTGCGAGCTCCGTCATTCTTGTTCTCAAGCCACTCTTTGTACAGAGCCTTCACCTCGGGAGCCACGCTCTCGTCAGCGATTGCCTCCTCAACGAAGCCAGTCACGCGAGTACGCATCTTCTCGTCGGCGATGGTCATACCCAGGCCGAACTCGCAGAAGTCCTCAAACAGCGAGTTGGCCCATGCGGGACCGTGACCCTTCTCGTTGGTGCGATAGGGGGTCGAGGGAACCGATGCCGAGTAAATCGAGCTACAGCCCGTAGCGTTAGCAACCATCTCGCGGTCACCGAACAACTGCGAAATCAGCTTCAGGTACGGAGTCTCACCGCAACCCGAGCAAGCGCCCGAGAACTCAAACAGCGGCGTGGCGAATTGAGAGTTCTTCACGTTGCTCTTGGTGTCGACCAGGTGTTGCTTGCTGGTGACGTTCTTGATGGCATAGTCCCAGAGTTTTTGATCGTCCTCGTGACCCATCAGCGGAACCATCTCGAGGGCCTTCACGCCCTTCTTGCCCGGACACACATCGGCGCAGTTGCCGCAGCCCAAGCAGTCCATCACGTCAACCACCTGCACAAACTTCATGCCCTCGAAGCCCTTGCCGATGGCGTTGAGCTTCTCTTCTTCCTTGAACGGAGAGCCGGCTGCCTCCTGCTCGTTCATCACGAACGGACGGATGGCGGCATGCGGGCAAACGAAGGCGCACTTGTTGCACTGGATACAGTTCTCGGCCTTCCACACGGGAACGAAGGTGGCTACGCCACGCTTCTCCCAAGCGGCTGTGCCGGGATCCCAAGTACCGTCCTCACGGCCCTTAAAGGCGCTTACGGGCAGCAAGTCACCATTCTGAGCGTTGATGGGGCGAACCACATCGTGCACAAAGGCAGGAGCGTCATCGTTGATGGCATCCTCTACGGGCAGGTTGCTCCATGCGGGGTCAACCTCAAGGCGCAGGTACTCACCACCACGGTCAACGGCTTGATAGTTCTTGTTCACAACGTCCTCGCCCTTGCGGCCATAAGACTTGACAATGAACTTCTTCATCTGCTCGACGGCGAGTTCCACGGGAATCACCTCGGTGATGCGGAAGAAGGCCGACTGCAGGATGGTGTTGGTACGGTTACCCAGACCAATCTCCTGAGCAATCTTGGTAGCGTTGATGTAGTAAACGGTGATGTTGTTGTCGGCAAAATACTTCTTCACCTTGTTGGGCAGGTTGGCGGCCAGCTGGTCACCCTCCCAAACGGTGTTGAGCAGGAACGAACCGTTCTTCTGCAGACCGCGCGTTACGTCATACATGTGCAGGTAGGCCTGGACATGGCATGCGACGAAGTTGGGCGTGGTCACCAGGTAGGTCGAGCGGATGGGCGTGTCGCCAAAGCGCAAGTGCGAGCATGTGAAGCCACCCGACTTCTTCGAGTCATACGAGAAGTAGGCTTGGCAGTGCTTGTCGGTGTTGTCACCGATGATCTTCACACTGTTCTTGTTGGCACCAACGGTACCGTCGGCACCCAGACCATAGAATTTGGCCTGGAAGATGCCTTCGCCACCCATGGCAATCTCTTCCTTCATGGGCAGAGAAGTGAACGTCACGTCATCCTCAATGCCAATGGTGAACTGGTTCTTGGGCATGGGCAATGCCAGGTTCTCATACACCGACAGGATTTGTGCTGGAGTAGTGTCCTTCGAACCCAGACCATAACGACCACCCACGATGAGCGGAGCATTCTCCACACCGTAGAAGCAGTCCTTCACATCCAGGTACAGGGGCTCGCCGTTAGCACCGGGCTCCTTGGTGCGGTCGAGCACAGCGATGCGCTTGGCAGTGCTGGGCACGGCAGCCAGGAAGTGCTTGGCCGAGAACGGACGATATAGATGCACAGCGACCAAACCCACCTTCTCACCCTTGGCGGTCAGGTAGTCGATG
>JAEEVE010000221.1 GCA_016290765.1 Muribaculaceae bacterium | reverse complement strand
GCCCACATGGTGGGAAACTCTGCCGAACCATACTGGTGGTTCATGCGGATGCGAAGAGGAGTGGTGCCGTCCTTCTTCTGCTTCGACTTGATTAGTGTAAACGATGCCATTATCTTGATTTTTTATAGACCCACAGCTTCCATAGCTGTTGTTCTTGGTTTTGGTATTCATGGGAATTATTTTTCCACGAATTTTCCACGAATTACACCACAAAGTTACATAAATTTCGTGTAAATTGTGCAACAAATTAAGGATTATTAACTGCACTTTAACAATTAATAATCCCTAAATATCTGATAATCAGGAGTGATTCCGTTGGGATTCGAACCCAAGACCCACAGCTTAGAAGGCTGTTGCTCTATCCAACTGAGCTACGGAACCATACCCCCTTTGCGGCTACCGCCACAAAAGGCGGTGCAAAGGTAATATTTTTAATTGAGAATAATAGAATGAGAATGGAGATTTTTTGATTTTGCCGCTTTTTTCGTTGCTATACCTTATTATATAGAAGATAAATCACTACATGAAACGCTCTAGCGCCAGGACCATGTCGTCGGCACTGTGAACACCTGGCTCGCGCCACACTAGCTGGCCGTGCTTGAAAATCATCAAAGTGGGTACCGACTGAATGCCATATTGCGCCGCCAAGGCCTCATTCTTGTCAATGTCAACCTTTAGGATGGTGGCACGGTCGCCAACACGTCGCTTGATGTCCTCGAGTATGGGATGCATCATCTTGCATGGTCCGCACCAGGTGGCAAACACGTCGACCAATGTCGGCTTGTCTTGACTGATAATCTTATTGAATTCGTTCATGTTGCTTCACTTCTAATGATGTAGGGTGTTTGCACCTCACAGAAGGCTGGCGTGGGCGAGCCTTGACAACAGACCTTACTTGGGCTGATGTTTTGAGTTGAGGCCTTGCTCGATGTGGCGCGGGTGCTTCGACCTGTTCACTTCAGGTCTGGGACGAAAAGCGGCGCGCTCTTGCTCGTCGGCTAGGTCACGCTGTTGGTGTGCATCGGGCAGGGCAGGCTTTGTTTTGGCTGGCTCCTGTTCTCCATTGCGGTGCACGGTCATCTGTGAACCAATCAGACCATAGGATGCGCGGTCAAGATGAGTGCGCACCAGCGAAACACTGTCAATCATCGCTACAGTCTGGGGTTGCATCTTGTAGTTGAGGTAGCCATAGACGCGACGCAACTGACGTGTGCTGTCGGTCTGCAATGTCATGACGTTCCAGTTGTTGGTTGACAGCGGGTGATTTATGCTCGATGTGGTGCCGTCGCTGTAGTCGGCAAGCATAGTCGCTGTCATGCCGTGGCTATTGCTTTGCACCTTGACCCGCAGCATGTATTTGTCACCGGGCTGGTGTTCCTCGTCGGGCTGTTGCTCCCATCGCAATGCTCCGTGTTGCATGCCCGCAGTGAGCATCCATGAGCGGCGCCCCGTCCACACATCGGCTGTGTCACCACGGCTGGCATAGGTGGGCATGCCCATACGCATCGGACCATCAGTTCGGGATAGCATGGGTTCTTGCTCCATGCGCTTGGCCAGCGATTTCTTCTCGTCTTCGAGTTGCTTGAACGCGCGGTCACACACCTCAATATACACGTCCATGTTCATGCCATACCACTCGAGCGAGTGGTCATAAAGTTCCTGATCCACACCATGCTTGGCAAAGATTGACTGCTTCAGCGCCATGCGTGTTGAGTCGTCGGGAAACTCATTGCTATGCGACTGAACATAGTACTCGGCCTTGTTCAGGTCAATGATGAGCTGTGTCATGGTCCCTTCACTGATGACGCCGTCGGGAGCTTTGTTACAGCTGGCGAGCAGCACTGCCACGAGCAGCAAGCAATATGTGGAGCGGGGTAGGGTCATTCGGTGGCAGATGTGTCTTGGCCGGTTGTGTCCTGAGCCTCCTCGGTTACTTCCTGGGACTTCTCATCTGAGCCAGACAGGTGCTTGGCATAGAAGAGGATGAGCACTATCACGCTTACGCTCAGCGCGGCATCAGCCACATTAAAGATGGGCTGGAAGAACACGAAGTGCTCACCGCCCACCATGGGCATCCATTGCGGCCAGTTCCACTCACACAGCGGGAAGTAGAACATATCCACCACACGCCCATGGAACAGCGTGCTGTAGCCGCCATCGGGAGGAAACAACTGAGCTACCTCTGGGAACTGGGGCGCATTAAAGATCACGCCGTACAGGATGCAGTCAATTACATTGCCTGCGGCCCCTGCGGTGATGAGCGCGATGCATGCCACATAGCCGCGAGGCAGGTCAGTACGGCGGCGAATCTTAAACAGGTAGTAGATAAATCCAATGACGGCTATGATGCGGAACCACGTCAACAGCATCTTGCTGCCCAACTCCATGCCGAATGCCATCCCGTTGTTCTCAATGAACAGCAGGCGGAACCACGACGTGATTTGCAGCTCCTCACCGTAGTAGAAATGGGTTTTCACCCATATCTTCACGCATTGGTCGATAATGATGACCGCCACGATGATGATCGTGGCGAGCCATCCATGCGTCAGTCGTCTCATCGGCGCATCTTGCGTTGTTGCTCAATCTCCTTGCCCTCGATAGAGGTGGTGGCGTGGGGCACGGCTAGCAGACGGCCCTTCGGGATGAGTTTGCCCGTCACTCGGCAGATGCCGTAGGTGCCGTTCTCGATGCGGCGCAATGCTGCCTGCAGCTTGTTGATAAACTCCAGTTGGCGCTGGGCGCGCTGACTGGCCTCTTCCTTGCTCAGCGTGTTGGCGCCTTCCTCCATCACTTTGAAGGTAGGATCCGACTCGTCAACCATGATGTTTGCCTTGAGCAATTCGTAATTTGCTTCGGCCTGCTCCAGCTTCTCAAGGATGATCTGCTTGAACTCCTGCAAATCCTCGTCGCTGTATCTTACTTTCTCTTCAGACATCGTATAATAATTTATAATGTATAATTCAAAATTTATCCACCGTCATCTGCACCTTCAAGTCGTCCTTCTCGGCATCGACGGTGTCGTCGTGGTCAACTGGCTCGACCAGAACCTTCACAGCCTGTACCTGAGCGGCGATGTAGTCGCCATAGGCCTCAACGGCTGCCGTCACGCGCTCATCGGGCTGGAAACGCACCACAACCTTGTCGGTGATGTCAAAGTTCTTGGCCTTGCGGATGTTCTGTACACGGTTCACCAATTCGCGGGCCATACCCTCGTTGCGCAGTTCGTCGGTTAGTGTGATGTCGAGCGCGACGGTCAGATTGCCCTCGTTGGCCACCAGCCAGCCGGGAATGTCCTCGCTGATGACCTCCACGTCGGCCAAGTCTACCACAATGGGCGTGCCGTCGATGTCCAGGGTAACTTGTCCCGCCTTCTCAAATGCGAGGATGTCGGGCTGAACCATCGTGGACAGGGCGTTGGCCACTGCCTTCATGTTCTTGCCCAGTTTCTTGCCCAGCACCTTGAAGTCGGGTTTCACACGCTTGACCAGGATGCCGGCATCGTTGCCCACCAGTTTAATCTCCTTGACGTTGACCTCGTTCTTGATAAGTTCGGCCACTGCCTCGATATCGTTTTTCTGCTTCTCGTCAACCACTGGCACCATGATGCTCATCAGAGGTTGGCGAACTTTCAGGTTCTGCTTGCGGCGCAGGGCCAGGACCATCGACGTGGTGTCTTGAGCAACCTGCATGCGGTCCTCGAGCTGGCGGTCGATGAGAGCGTCGTTTGCCTCGGGGTACAATGCCAAGTGCACCGACTTTTCACTGCCCGTGAGGTCGCGGTACAGGCGGTCGGCAAAGAATGGCGACACGGGTGCCATCAGCAGCGACACGGTGCTCAGGCACTCGTGCAGCGTCTGATAGGCGGCCAACTTGTCGGTGGTCATCTCGCCACCCCAGAAGCGCTTGCGGTTCAGGCGTACATACCAGTTGCTCAGGTGGTCGCCAACAAAGGTACTGATGGCACGAGCGGCACGCGTAGGCTCATAGTCGTCGAGCTCGGCGCGAACGGTCTTCACTAGCGTATTCAGTAGCGAGATAATCCAGCGGTCAATCTCGGGGCGCTCATTCATGGGCACGGGAGCCGCGTCGCGGTCAAAACCATCGACGTTGGCATACAGTGCAAAGAACGAGTAGGTGTTATAGAGTGTTCCGAAGAATTTGCGGCTCACCTCGAGCACGCCATCGGTGTCAAACTTGAGGTTGTCCCAGGGCGACGAGTTGCTGATCATGTACCAGCGCACGGGGTCGCTGCCAAAGTCTTCGATGGTCTTGAACGGGTCGACGGCATTGCCCAGGCGCTTGCTCATTTTGGCACCGTTCTTGTCCAGCACCAGACCATTGCTGATCACGCTCTTGTACGACACACTATCGAACACCATCGTGGCAATGGCATGCAGTGTGTAGAACCAGCCGCGGGTCTGATCCACACCCTCGGCGATAAAGTCGGCGGGGAAGGCACGGCCACTGTCCACCAGTTCCTTGTTCTCAAAGGGGTAGTGCTGCTGGGCGTAGGGCATTGCGCCACTGTCAAACCACACGTCAATCAGGTCCAATTCGCGCTTCATGGGCTTGCCTGTGGGGCTCACCAGCACGATGTCGTCGACATAGGGGCGGTGGATGTCAATCTTGTCGTAGTTCTCCTCGCTGTAATCGCCGGGTACGAAGCCCTTGTCGCGATAGGGGTTGCTAGCCATAAAGCCTGCAGCAACTGACTTGTCGATTTCATTATAAAGCTCCTCGATGCTGCCGATGCACAGCTCCTCGCCGTCCTCGCTGCGCCAGATGGGCAGTGGAGTGCCCCAGTAGCGCGAGCGGCTCAGGTTCCAGTCGTTGAGGTTCTCAAGCCACTTGCCAAAGCGGCCGGTACCTGTTGACTCGGGTTTCCAGTTGATGGTCTTGTTCAGTTCCACCATGCGGTCGCGGGCGGCGGTGGCGCGGATAAACCAGCTGTCGAGCGGGTAGTAAAGCACGGGCTTGTCGGTACGCCAGCAGTGAGGGTAGTTGTGCACGTGTTTCTCAATCTTGAACGCCGTGCCGGCCTGCTTCATGCGCACGCAGATGTAGACATTGAGGTCCTCGGCCTTGCTGGCGGCCTCCTCGTCATACTTGCCACCTACGGTATATTGCGGGTCGTAGGCA
>JAEEVE010000220.1 GCA_016290765.1 Muribaculaceae bacterium | reverse complement strand
GTACTACTACAGCTATCATGCCTACATTGCCTACAACAGCAATGCCGGCAACGTATGTAACTATCCCACGTGCGTCAGCAAGGAGCTGTTTGAGCAGATTCCGGCCAGCGACGTGCGCAAGCAGTGGTGGCTCGATCCGACCTATGTGGATGCCGATGGCAACGTGCAGACCTATCCCTACACCCAGACCACCGGCCAGGCAAACAACTCGACCCAACTGGCCAAGAACACGCGTGCCGCCAAGCCCGACTTGCTGAGCAAAGCCAATGTGTATGCCTACATGCAGTGGAAGGTGCGTTGCAACGACACTCCCGGTGTGGGTGAGTTATCGATAATCCGTGCGAGCGAGATGTATCTGATTGAGGCCGAAGCCGAGTGCATGCTGGGCAACAACGCAGCAGCACAGGCCGCGCTGACCGCGCTGAACAAGACCAGCGGCCGCGACCCGGAGTATACCTGCAGCAAGACCGGCAGCGAGTTGCTGACCGAGGTCAAGCTGTATCGCCGCATCGAGCTGTGGGGCGCAGGCTTCGACTGGTTCGACATGAAGCGTTGGAAGGACACGCTGGTGCGTCACAACGCCAGCGAGGGTGGCAACTTCCTGGCCACGCTGGCTGTGACCATCAAGCCCGAGGAGAAGAACGAGTGGCGCTTCATGATTCCGACTCGTGAGACCGACTACAACAAGGCCGCCAAGGACGGTGTCATCACGGCTCTGGGTTCGGGATCTCTGCCCGAGTAAGTCAACACACATTTTTTAACATAGCACAACCTTGAGTGAGAGTGCCGGCGCAAAACATGCGTCGGCACTCTTAGTCTTTTAGACCCTCTAGTGTCTCTAGTATATCTAGTGCTTCTAGCTATCAACAATCAATCCCCACCGCGAATTGCGGTGGGGATTGATCTTTAGGGGTTAGGGCGACGGGACTACTACTTAATCAGGCTGCCGCCTTTGTTCAAAGCCTGCTCATTGAGCGGAATCAGGTGGTGATGGCGCTCGGGAAGGGTCTTCTTCAGAGCCTTCAGCACGCTCTCAATCGTCACCATGGGACGCACATGCAACAATGCGCCCAGCACAATCATGTTGAACGTCTTGCTGTTGTTCATCTCAATAGTTGCCTCGGTGGCATCGATAGGATAAATCTTGATGTCAGTACGAGTGGGTTTCTTGTGGATGCCATAGGTGTCATACAACAGGATGCCACCGGGCTTCACTTTGCTCTCAAACTTGTCAAGGCTCTGCTGGTTGAGCACCACCACAACGTCATAGGTGTTCAACACGGGCGAGCTGATGCGCTCATCGCTCACGATTACGGTGACGTTGGCGGTGCCACCGCGCTGCTCGGGGCCATAAGATGGCAGCCAGCAAACCTCCTTGTCTTCCATCAGTCCAGAGTAGGCCAGGATTTTACCCATTGACAACACACCCTGTCCGCCAAATCCGGCAATAACTATTTCGTTAATCATAGTGTCTTCAAATTTTTTAGCGTTGAATACCATCTTCTAAGTTCTTCAAGTCACCCAGAGGATACTTGGCGAACATGTTCTCTTCCATCCACTTGTTGGCCTTCTCGGGAGTGAGCTTCCAACCAGTGTTACAAGCACTGACAATCTCGACTACCGATGTGCCCTTGCAGTTGATGCTATTCTCAAATGCCTTGCGCAGGGCGGCTTTGGTCTTGCGCACGCTGGCAGGCGTATGAACGCTCTGGCGAGTCACATAGCAAGTACCGTCAAGCTGAGCCAGCAGCGGAGTGATGGCCAGGGGGTAGCCATTCAGGTCAGGGCGACGGCCGTAGGGGCAGGTAGCGGTCTTCTGACCCAGCAGCGTGGTCGGAGCCATCTGGCCACCGGTCATGCCGTAGATAGCATTGTTGATGAAGATAATGGCGATGTTCTCACCGCGGTTGCAAGCGTGAATCGACTCGCAGGTACCGATTGCAGAGAAGTCACCATCGCCCTGGTAGGTAAACACCAGATTCTCGGGCCAAAGGCGCTTGGCAGCGGTCGCAAGAGCGGTAGCGCGGCCGTGAGGAGCCTCTTCCCAGTCAATATCAATATAGTTGTAGGCAAACACGGCGCAGCCCACGGGCGAAACACCGATTGCATTCTCAGCCACACCCATCTCTTCGATGACCTGTGCAACGAGCTTGTGTACAACGCCATGGCTGCAACCAGGGCAATAATGCATGTGAACTTGGTTCAGCAGCGCGGGTGCAGAATAAACTTTATTCTCAGGTTTAATGATTTCGTTTGGTTCCATTGCGTTATTACTTATTAATGAGTTTCTCTTTCAGTACGTTCAACAGCTCATCGGGGGTAGGCACATTGCCACCAAAACGGCCATAGTGCTCAACCGGCATCTTGCACTCAACGGCAAGCTTCACGTCCTCGATCATCTGGCCGGCATTGAGCTCGACACACAGAATACCCTTCACGTTCTTGGCAGCTTCACGAAGCTCCTTCTCGGGGAACGGCCACAGGGTAATGGGGCGGAACAAACCAACCTTGATGCCCTCCTTGCGTGCCAGTTCCATGGTCTTCATGGCGATACGCGCAGTGGTACCGAAGGCGGTGATCATGTAATCGCAATCTTCAACGTCAACGAGTTCACAACGGGTTTCATTCTTCTCAATCTCGCGATAGGTTGCCTGGAAACGCCAGTTGTTCTCCTCCATCTTGTCGTCGTCTAGCTCAAGGCTAGTGATGACGTTGCTGGGACGCATGCCCTTGCGGCCGTTGACAGCCCAGGGGCACTGCTGACGAATCTCCTCGTCGGTGCGGCGCGGACGCTGCTCGGGAAGCACAACCTTCTCCATGAGCTGGCCGATCGTACCGTCGGCAAGAATCATCGACACGCAGCGATACTTAAACGCCAGGTCAAAGCCCAGAGCGACCATGTCGGCCATCTCCTGAACACTGCTGGGTGCAAGCACAATCATGTGGTAGTCGCCGTGACCGCCACCCTTGCAAGCCTGGAAGTAGTCGGCCTGTGAGGCATGGATGGTTCCCAGACCAGGGCCACCGCGTTGCACATTGATTAACAGAGCGGGAACCTCGCTGGCTGCGAGATAAGACACACCCTCCTGCATCAGGCTGAAACCAGGACTGGAGGTGGAAGTGAAAACGGCCTTGCCAGTCATGGCACCGCCATACACCATATTGATTGCAGCCACTTCGCTCTCGGCTTGCAGAACGACCATACCAGTGGTTTCCCAGGGCATTTCTTCCTCGAGCTTCTCGAGCACCTCGCTCTGCGGGGTAATGGGATAGCCAAAATATGCATCTGCACCATAGCGGATGGC
Organism: Muribaculaceae bacterium; assembly: GCA_016290765.1. Classification (GTDB taxonomy): domain Bacteria; phylum Bacteroidota; class Bacteroidia; order Bacteroidales; family Muribaculaceae; genus Sodaliphilus. The sequence goes on along the minus strand of JAEEVE010000220.1, from coordinate 1,841 downwards.
AGCCATAGCCAAGGCCTCATTACCTTTCATCAAGGTTACTTCATCTTTCATTATTCCGATAGTTTAATGTTAATTGAGTTACTAGTTAAGGGTTATTTCTCCACGACCTTGTAGACCTCGATGCAAGCGTCAGGGCATACCAGAGCACAGCTCATGCAGCCGATGCACTTATCGGGATTGGCCATGTAGGCGAAATGGTATCCGCGATCGTTCACTTCTTTGGGTTGCAACCCGAGCACATCGCACGGACAAGCGACAACGCAAAGGTTACACCCCTTGCAACGCTCGGTGTTGACGGTTACAGCACCTCTAATTTTTGCCATTTGTGATTAGTTTTTAGTTTTGGTTTACGTAGTGGCATTCGCCAGGGTACATGCGCCTCGACGGACACCGTTAATTTCTCAATCCGCAAAATTACAAATTATTTTGCAATTCCACAACAACTTTTTTTTCAAAAAAAATGGCTGATTGGAATTAACACCAATCAGCCATCATTCAACGATTGTATAATCAACCGATAATCAGTCAAATATCTATAATCTTCTCACAACTCTTTCCCCAGCGCTAGCCAACAAGGCCAGCGCCATCATCAAAGATTTCCTTAAATACATTACGGTTTATGTTATGGTTTTAGTTTTTTAGCTCTGGATCGAGCGGATTTGGCGCTGAAGCTCGAAAGGTTTCTTGATGAAACGCATCGTGATAGAGCCGGCGCCAGTGCCGCTGACAAAGACGGTGCCATAGCCAAAGATGCGGCCCATCAGCGACTCGGTAACATTGATGGTCTCGATCTTGCCAACCACCATTTCGTGCGTGTGGCGGCGCAGCAGGCCGTGGCCGTGGAAAAAGCGGCGGTCACTTAAGAAAATTGTCGTGGTCAAGTTGCGAATGAGTTTCGCAAGATTGAAGTAGGCAAAACAGTGCAACTTGGGGCGGTATACCACATTCTCGCCCTGTGCCAGAATCTTGTTGATGTTCATATTGTAGCAAATTTATAATTCTATTTTTAGGGGGCATCAAAAACATAATTCAAAAAGTCGTGCAGTGGCTTGAGCGGACGCAAGTCCTCTGCAACGCGTTCCACCCAGTCGTCGCAGTCGAAATAGCCCTCATCGGGTCGCATCATCAGGATGTACTCCTTCATCTTCAGGTACTGAGCCAGCGGGTGGTCTTTGGGCCAGTCCTTCGGCATAGTCTTCAGTGTGTCGCACTCCCAACGGTAGCGCGACGTGATGTCGGGGTGCTCGACGATTTTCAAGAACTCCTCAGGCTCAGCATCAATCAGATTGCGCAACCGTGCGAGGATATCTTTGGCTGGCCACCACACGCCACCTCCCATCATTAGCATGTCGGGCTGGAAATGAACATAGTAGCCCGACATGATGGTGTGGCGACCGCCCTTGCCCAGCACGCCCGAGAAGTAGTTCTTGTAGGGACTCTTATCGTGGCTGAAACGGATATCTCGATAGATGCGATAGACACAGTCCTTCACCCCAAGTCCACGCACATTATCGTCATACTCCGCCACAAGGCCAATCAGACGCTCCATATCCTGTTCCCACGGCTGGCGCACCGCGTCAAACTCGGCTTTGTGGGCCTTGAACCACAGGCGATCATTATGCGCTTGCAGTTGCCGTAAGAACGCCAGAATATCCTTGATGTTACTAGCCGACTTCATCGTTTGCTTCTTTTATGCTGCAAAGGTAGTGCAAGTCGAGCGCAATACAAAATAAAACACAAAGTTTTTTATTTTTATTGCCGAGACGCCGCCTACTTTCGCCACAGGCAACGGTAGTGCAAGTCGAGCGCAATACAAAATAAAACACAAAGTTTTTTATTTT
>JAEEVE010000016.1 GCA_016290765.1 Muribaculaceae bacterium | reverse complement strand
TGAATTCAACCATAGTACAATTGGCGAACGGCTGATATGCAGCACCACCAATGGTTTTCACGCCTGTAAACAATGCCAATTCGTGGAACTTCGTTATCTGCGAACCAGCGAACACAGTCCCGAGGGTACTACGCCCTCCATGCCTTTCGCAACTCACGCACGATGGTATTGTCCCTCACATGGGCGTACACGCTCGCAGTCGTGACGATGCTGCGATGGCCCAGCATGTGCTGGATTACCGACAACGGGACACCCCTCAACAGGCAAATGGTTGCACACGTCACCCTTCCGCAGTGCATAGATACCCTCTTTCGGATGTGCAGCCGCTTCATCGCCCTACGAAGCAGAATGTTTGACCTCGCATTGTTCGGCAGGTCAAACAACCTTCCCTCGCCCGAGACAAGCGTCACAGCCTTGCCGCCGAACGAAACCGACAACGGCACACGCACCTCTGCCCCTGTCTTGCGTGTGCGCAATGACAGCCAACGCTGCCGACCAGATGAACGCACATCGCTGCCACGCACACGGCATAAATCTGAGTACCTCAACCCAGTGTAGCACGAGAACAGGAAAGCGCTCACGACCGACCGCTCATCATCGGGCAAGGTGTCCGCACCACGCTCCAGCTTCTTCAGTTCACGTTCCGTTAATGATGCCTTGTGCGTGTCCTCCCTGCGGATGGTGTACTTTCTGAACGGGTCACGGACTAGCAAGTCCTCGCCCAGTGCGATGTTGATGTAGCGGTGCCACACTTTCATTATTTTGGCGATGGTGTTCACTGCGAGGCGCAGCGCACGCAGGTATGCGTCAAACTCACTCACCAACGAGTAGTTCACATCGGCAAATGTCATAGTGGGTCTGAACCTCCGCAGATGATCAAGGCAGTTGCGGTGGTTGCCTTTCGTCGCCTCGCACACCGCAGCGACCTCTATCTGCGTGGCCATCCATTTTAGGAAACTCTCCGTCGCCGATGGCGCTACCAGTTCGGGATGGTCGATAAGACCATTCACATCACCTACCCGCCGCAAGTGGCACTCTCCGTCCACGATTATCTGCACTATCGCAGTTCGGCCTTGCAATCTCTCCACGATCTCGTTCATCAATCCAGCTATCTCCATGAGTTTTTGCCGGCAAAGATACGAAGGTGTTTTTATTTTGCAAACAAAAACGCTATATATCAGCCATTTCCACAAAAAAATGGTCAAAAATCGACATAAAAGATTTAAGGCAAACCAAAAAGCGGAAATTACACTCAGTAATTTTGTAAAGCAAAATTGCGGAACAATGACAAAGAACAGAAAAGACACGATAACTGTATGGAGCGCCATAGCGATGCTATTCTTCGGATGCTGCATCACGCTTGCAGGCTTCATCATCGAGCCGATTGGCGAGGTGCACGATAGTGTGCTGTGGGTGCTGGGTCAGTCACTCATCTACGCAGGTGGAGCGTTGGGCATCGCCAACTACGCAAAAGCGAGTGCAAGGGAAGCGGTCGAGGAACAAGTCCGCATGTTCAAAACCACTAAAGAAGTTGCCAATGATACTGAAACTACGGAGGATAGCTAAGAAGCAGCTATATACGATAGGGAAGTTGTACATCAACGGAGCCTACTTCTGCGACACCATCGAGGACAAGGACAGGGGGCTCACGCAGATGATGCCGCTTGACCTCATCAAGAAGATCAAGGTGTACAAGCAGACCGCCATCCCCACAGGAACCTATACGGTTGCCATGGGCACACGCTCGCCAAAGTTCTCGCAAAAGCCAGCCTACAACTTCACCGAGGGTCGTTTGCCCCGCCTGTTGAGTGTGCCAGGCTATGACGGCATCCTCATCCATGCCGGCACGAACCAGAACTCATCCGCTGGCTGTCTCATTGTGGGACAGAACAAGGTCGTTGGGCAGGTCATCAACTCCATGGCGACGTTCAAGAAGCTGTGGAACATACTGGATGCAGCCTACAAGGCTGGTGACTCCATCAAGATAACCATCGAATGAGATACGTCATCGCAATCATATTGGTAGCTGTCGGGTTGCTGCTCATGCAGCAGCACACCATCCACAAACTGCAAGGTCAGAACGACAGCCTCTCGCAGAGCAAGTCCGCTTTGCTAGACTCCGTTCATCACTATAAGTCCAGCGAGGGGCTGAATGCGGCAGAAATGGCCGCAGTGCGCCTATCGGTGGACGAATTGAGGAAGTATAGGGAACAAGACCTGAAGCTCATAGAGACGCTTAAAACGAAGGGGCGCGACATCGAGCATTATGTCACCGTAAACACCCACACACGGGACACCATTTATACCGTCCTTCGGGATAGCATCATTCGGCGCGACACTATTATGGAGCCAGTGAGGGCGATAGACCTTGACAAGCGGTGGTATTCCATTCACGGATACATAGCCGCCGACACCCTCATGGGGACACTAAACACCAGGTCATCGTTGAAAATCGTGGAGACGGTCAAGTATAAGCGTTTCCTCGGCTTCCTGTGGAAGACTCACAAAATCAAGAACCGCAAGGTGGATGTGGTGAGCCTCAACCCAAACGAGACCATAGAAAATGTTGATTTCGTTATCATCGAAGAATAACCACTCAAGTCGTAAAAAGTTGATTTAGTTAATACGCAGTCCTCGCTCGTGAGAGTGGGGACTGTTTCATAAAAAAGCCCCTGCCGGGCAAAGCAGGGGCGCAACGCATTTTCTCAACAGCACATTTATTCTTGCGTTACATATTACCATACCGAAAAAGTAAAATAAGGTTCGGTCTTATGTTACTTTTTGGCCCACAACTTAACATGATGCGACCTTCGTGTTAAATTTTCCGTGGTTTTTCGACATAAAAAGAGGACTGCCTATGCATCACGCACAAGCAGTCCCAAATAGTCAAACATTTAATTCACCTTTATAGGAGAACCAAATGATGCCGCAAAGTTAGTCAAAGTTTTCGTTCCCCGCAATGAAATCGCACACTTTTCTTATCGCAGCGGTCGCCATGGCGGGTGTTACCTTGATGTAGGAGTACAGGCATGACTTGCTGTTGCCAAGCGAGTGTCCCAGGATGTAGTCTATCACACTCTCGCTGACACCAAGGTTGAATGCATGTTGCGCGAACGACTTGCGGGCCGAGTAGTATGTGAGGTCCGGAATGTTGTACACGTCTCTGAAGATGCGTGAGTACTGCCCGATGTTCGTGCAGAGGTTCTCCTTGTGCCTCGCGTTCCACAGCTCCACATGGCCATCGTCCCTCATCAGCCGTTCTATGATGGCCTGTGCCTCGTGCGGGATGTCGAACTCGACGAAATGGTTCGCCTTCACCCTTCGGTCGGTCTTCGTGCGCACATACCTGATATGCGTGCCGCACTCACGGAAGTTGATTTTGGCCATGTCGATGAGGTTGATGCCCCCGAGGTAGTACGAGAGCATGAAGATGTCTCGGAAGCGGTGGAGGCACACCTTGTCCGTCTGCACGTCACGGATGAGCCTCACCTGGTCAGGAGAGAGCCAGTTCTGCCGTATCTCGGGCTGTGGTCGCTTGATGCCGTCGGTTGGCAGCACGCGGAAGTCTGTGTATCCGTTTCGCTGGCAGTGGAGCAGGATACTTGAAAGGAGCGTGATTGTTCGGCTCACAGTACCTCCCGACATCGTCTTCATCATCTCCGCTATCAGCCTCCGCACCATGAGCGGTGTGATGCCAGCCACCGGCTGCGTCTCGGGGATGTGGCGTTTGATGCGGTCAAAATGCTGCCTGTATATGCGTTTGGACGACTCCTTGCACGTTGCCACGTCCAGGAACTCGTCGAATGCTCCTCGCAACGTCTTGAACTTCGCCCCTCTTGCTGTTCTCATTGCGTCTATGAGTTCTGCGCACGAAAGCCCCTCGATGTATGGGACTGCGTCAATGTCCCTCTGCGTGTCCGCCACGATCTTCGCCAGTCTTGTGTTGAGGAATGTCGCGTCTGGTCTTTTCACGACCCGCCCGTTCTTCCATTCCTTTTCTGAGTCGATGATCACGTCCGTGACGATGTACCTTGTTGTTGAGTTGTGCGCCACTGCGACGCGCACTTTGTGTTTCCCTCCCTTCAGCGCCTTCGCCGGGAGGATGGTGAGAGATAAAGTAGCCATTTTTTCGACAATAATTCGGAAACAAAAAAGTGTTTTTCGACAATTTTTGGACAATAATTTGGGTTCCAAAAGTGGAATTTTGCCCTCATTAGACCATACCGAAAACATGCTCAAAAGTTCGATGAACACTGCATTTTCCGCATTTCCCTGTCAGAAAAATTAACCTTTCGGGCCCTCATTAGCAAAAAATCTTAAAAGTGGCGCAATGATTTGCTCGTTTTGTGGAAAATTCCGAACTTTGAAGGTTGAATTCAAGAACTGCATAGACTCATGAAGAATTTTACCACCATATTTCTCATTGCGGTGCTGGCGTTGGTGCCTAGTACGGCTTTGGGCGACAAGAAGAATAAGAAGTATCAGAAACGGGAGGTTCAGCTCGAGCAGCCCCAGGTTGTCGAAGCCACGCCACAGCCCGTTGTCATCACCAATCCTGCCTCACAACTCTATGGCGAGTGGGACATGGAGACAATGCGAAAGAAGCCCATAGCGACCCGTGAGCGCGCCTACCTATACCTTGACTTCCAACACCACAAGGTGTATGGCAATAACGGATGCAATAGCCTGAACGGACGCTTTCAGTTACATGGCAACAACATTAGTTTTAGCGACATGATTCTAACCGACCAGACTTGCCATAATGTGACAAGTGACAAGTCTATCATGAAGACGCTTGCCGAAGTGCGTGGCTATAACGTGACCTCGCTGTATGGTATGGAGTACCTGAACTTGCTGAATAATAAGGGTGCTGTCTTAATGACGCTCAGCCGCCAAAACTTGGACTTGCTGGGCGGTGTGTGGCTTGTCAAAGAAGTCGACAACGAGACTGTCATCGAAAGAAATATGCGACTGGTGATCGACCCGGTGATGCAGACGCTGCACGGCCAAACAGGCTGCAACGTCATCAACGGCATCATCACGATAGATACGTACAAAGACTTTGCCATCCAGTTTGAAGACCTCACGTCGACCGAGAACCACTGTGATGACATGAGCGCCGAGACGGCGATGTTGCTGGCACTGGAGCGCGCCGAGTACTGCAAACGCATCAACGACAACGAGGTGGCGCTGCTCGACGGTCAGGGCCACATTGTGATGCGCCTGTTGCGCACCACGCTTACACGACAATAACACTGACTGCAGAGCTGCGAATAACTGTGCCAGTCATCGCACCAACAAGAATCCCTCCCATAAAAGATTGGGAGGGATTCCTTGTCATTTATGGACAAGTGGTGAGTGGATTGGAACAGATGCTTCCAATGGGCATCCATCCAGTGTATCGCCTGTCGACAGTGATGACCTTGATCCATTCCCCAAAAATCTCGAGGGGACGCAGTTCGATCTCGGCCAGATAGGATGGTTCAGTGAATTTCACTGGCGCCGCCTTGCTTGAGGGCTTGGTGCGAATGACATTTTCACGTTCGCCAGCAATGGTGAACTGCAGTACCGAGTAATGAACCCAGTATCCTGTCTTAGAACCTTTTAATTTAACCACATCCTCTCCTTCTTCCACGTCACCATAGATATCAACCTCTGGATCAATCTTCCACCAGTTGTTTTTCGTCTCGAGCAATGTGACCACATATCCGCCGTCAACATCTTTGAGTGTTTGCACTACTTTGCCATTGGGTGCATCGCGGATGTTGGTGGGTGTGCCGCTAAGGTCACAGATATAAGCATCTGCAACATTCTGTGCAAAGGCTGACATAGCCATGACAGCCATCAACATTGTCAAAAGAATCTTTTTCATAACAATCAAGAGTTATTATTGTGATTAATTAATTGGTAGTTGCAGTGTAGCATTTCGCCGTTGTCGCCGCGCAAGTGGAAAGGGCCTCCCATGCACCAATCCCACGCCTTGCAACGCTTGCACTGGTCGCGCTTCATCCATCGCCTGTCGCGCATCAGATCAAAGCGGTCGCGCCACACATCGCTGAACCGCTCACGGTAGATGTTGCCTTGGGCATAGTGTGCGCGGATACTCATACAGCCGCTGATGTCGCCATTGGCGAGTACCGATGCCGTCATCGTGCCGGCGTCGCATCGATAGATGTGCTTGCGCACGATTCCCTCGTAATCGCCCAAAAAACCCTCACAACTGTAGGAAAGATTGATGTCCCCCACCCTGCGTGTACTTGCAATGAATTCCATGAGCTGACGGTATTGCTGGGGTGAGAGGAACAGTTCGGGATTGAGCCGTGCACGCCCCTGCGGGAAAATCGTGAAGATGCGCCACTTCTTAACCCCCACTTCAATGAGTTGTTGTTTGAGTTGCTGCAACGAGTCGAAGTTCCGTTGGTTGGCACAGGTGATTACATCCCATGTGAGTCGTGGCGTATCTACCAACAGCTTGATGGCACGCATCGTCTCCTGGAATGAGTTGCCCCGCAGCCAGTTGTGTTCCGCTTCCAGTCCGTCGAGGCTCACAGCGATGGTGCACAGCCCAGCTTGTAGCATCTGCTGCAGCATCCATTCGTCAAGCAGGACGCCATTGGTTACCGTCCCCCAAGCAAATCCACGCTTGGTGATTGCTCTGCCACACTCAATGATATCAGGCCGCACGAGAGGTTCTCCACCCACTGTGTTGACCAGCACCGTCGCCGGGTTGGTCATTGTCGCCACATCGTCAAGTACAGTGAGGAAATGCTCCAGGGGCATGTCGGGTGTGACGGCTTCTTTTCGGCAGTCGCTGCCACAGTGGCGGCACGCCAAGTTGCACCGCAGTGTACATTCCCAGAACAATTGCCGCAACGGATGGTATTTCTCGAGCCATTGCCGCTCGCGACGCGTGCGCTCAAGTTGGACAATCTGGTGCGTGGTCATTGTTCTTCAGCACTTTCGGGTATGTCTTCGTCATCGGGCTTCTCGACCGGTGGTCCATAGACATCTTCAATAGGCTCGACCGGTTCTTGTCTGAATGCCGGTGGTGGGCCATACACCACCTTAACCACATCAATAGAATCCATTATGCTGTCTATACCCGGCGGTGGGCCGTATACACTGGGTTGTGGGCCCATTGGACACGAAGTGAGCCCAAACAAGGCCCCGATAGCCATGAATCCACGCACCACTAGCTTTTTCAGTTGTGTAATCGTTTCTTTCATATTCGTAGTTATTTTTTATGAGCAAAGGTACAACAATCATGCCAAAGATGCAAGTATTTTTCAAAAAAATGACGAGTCTCGTTATTTGAGCCTCGTCATTTCCTAGTGATATTGTGTGGGGACTACAGGTCCTCGCTGCTGATCTCATCAAACTCGGAGAGTTCCTCCTCGTTGAACTCCTCGTCGCCATAGAACTCCTCACCCAACTCTTCGATGGTGGTATCTACCTTGGGAATAACCGGAACGAAGTCGTCGAGGTCAATGCTCTCTTTGGGTGGAATACCTTCCTTGCGCTGACACAAGGGGTCGACAAGCGACTTGCCGGGAATGGTTTCCTTGAGGCGCATATAGAAATAACGGTCGGTCATGTAGTCAAAGACGAACTTCAGCTTCTGTCCCTCGTCCTCAACGAGTTCTTCAAGTGGGGTGTCTTCCATGAGCCAAATGTCCTCGTCGCTATCAGTGCCCATATCCATGAATGTAACTTCCTTCTCGTTGTTCCACTCCTCATCGCAGATGAAGAACGAGTCCATCTGGTCCTTATTGAAGCCTGCGGCCTCAAGAATAGCGTTACGCAACCGCATGAATGTATCGGCCGCATCGATTGCAATCTCAAGTTTGAAACTCTCGGACTCCTCAGAGCCCACAATAAACTTGTATACCATATTATATAAAGAATATAATTATCGTTGTTAGGGGTTCAGAATAACGGTGCGAAATTACTAAAAATTTCATTGCGCCAAGCCTTTTTGCAAAAAAAATTCTTGACAAGTTAAAAAAAGGTGTGGGACACAAGTTCCACACCTTTGTTGTTCTTGTTCATTCAACGGGTCAAGGCACAAGTCCATAGGCCTGGAAGACCTTCTGGATTTTGTCGAGTGCAAAGGTCACCTGATCCTTGGTGTGCGTTGCCATGAGACTGAAACGGATGAGCGTGTCATTGGGTGCCACCGCCGGCGAGACAACGGGGTTCACAAAGATACCCTCGTTCAGCAAATCACGCGTGATGGCGAAGGTCTTGTTGTTGTCGCGGATATAGAGCGGAATGATGGGTGTCTCGGTATGTCCAATCTCACATCCCATCTCGCGGAAGCCATTCAACGCATAATTGGTTATGTCCCACAGATGCTTCTGTCGCTCAGGCTCAGTAAGCATGATGTCAATTGCCGCACTCACAGCTGCTGTTGACGCCGGGGTGATGCTTGCCGTGAAGATGTAGCTGCGCGAGTGGTGTCGCAGATAGTTAGTAATCACCTCATCGGTGGCAATAAAACCTCCGAGCGAAGCAAACGACTTGCTGAAGGTTCCCATGATCAGGTCTACCTCGTCGGCGAGTCCAAAGTGATGGCAAATTCCTCGGCCACCCTCACCAAAGACACCGATACTGTGTGCCTCGTCGACCATGATACATGCATCATACTTGTGGGCTAGATCAACAATGTCGGGCAGCTTGCACACATCGCCCTCCATCGAGAAAACGCCATCGGTGACAATGAGTTTGACACGGTCGGGCTCACACTTTTTCAGCTGTGCTTCGAGCGAAGCCATGTCGTTATGCTTGTACTTGAGCGAGTTGCTGAACGATAGTCGCCGGCCCTCGATAATGGAAGCGTGATCCTGCTCGTCCCATAGGATGTAGTCTTCACGCCCAGTGAGCGCCGATACAACACCCAGGTTCACACCGAAACCAGTGCTGTAGATCATGGCATCGGGCTTACCTACATAATCGGCTAGTTTGCGTTCCAGTTGCTTGTGAATATCAAGTGTGCCGTTAAGGAATGGCGACCCAGCACAACCAGTGCCATACTTCTTAATGGCCTCGATCGCAGCCTCTTTAATCTTGGGATGATTGACCAGTCCGGTATAACAATTCGATCCAAACATTAAGACCTTCTTACCGTTGATCATCACCTCGGTATCCTGCTCACTGTCGATGGCACGGAAATAGGGATAGATGCCTGCAGCTTTAGCCTTCTGGGGCTCCTGATACCGTGCCAACTTTTCTTGTAATAGCTTCATACTGTATGTTGCTGTATATAAAAATCTGTCGACTGCTTGTGGGTTTACACAATGCAGGCTGCAAATTTACGAAAATATATTGTAACTTGCTTAAAAAAAATGTTCAATTAGGCAGAAAAGTTCACAAAAACCCTTATTTATGTCAACAACAACCACGATTTTGTGGCATCTTGTGCCCTGTTAAGTTTTTTTAGCGAAACATTCACAGCTAAATCATCGATAATTAAAGCCGATGGGACAAAAAAAATCGATTATCCTGAAACTTTTTGATGCCTGTATGCGTCTAATAAGAAAAAAAAGAAAAAGATGAAAAAGATTACTCCCCTAGCCTTGATGGCAATGTGCCTGATGCTATTCGCATGCGTCCGTGTGAGCACCAGACCAGAGAAAGCAACGCAAGTCAAGCAAGTAAATCAGGTGATAGCCCTGGAACAGTTTGACAAAATCACCATCACCGACGCAATGCAAGTAACCTATGAGACAGGTGACTCGTGCAGTGTCATGGTCAACGCCCCAAAAGACGTGTTCGAGCAGCTGGTCATCTATGTCGACCGTGGCTATCTGTGTATCGACACCAAGCGACAGTCCTCGATAGGCAGTATGCTCATCGACATGAGCCAAGCAAAGATTCACGTGACATGCCCCACACTCAAATCCATTGAAGTGACGGGTTCAGGATCGTTCGTTTGTGATCGTCCAGTCACCTGCGACAACCTTAAAGTGGAGCTGACAGGCTCGGGCACAATCAACTTGACCAACTTGACTTGTGACAAAGTAGACACCGACCTGACTGGCTCGGGTGTCGTGACTTTCGGTACCCTCAATGCCAAGTGCGTTGAGAGCGACGTGACAGGTTCGGGCAGCATTGTCTATAGCGACTTGCATTCCGACTATGCCGAAAGCAAAGTAACTGGTTCGGGCAATGTGTCACTTACTGGAAGCGTTTTAAAACATGATGAGAGCGTGACTGGTAGCGGAAGCATCAAGACCAGCGGACTGAAGTAGGTTTTCATTAGCCTTCGTTTCCATGCAACCACTTGCTTGTTTGTTCGCCTAATTATATCTCTCCTCTCCTTGTTCCAGGAGGGGATTTTTTGTGCATTAGAGCGAAAGTTTTGAGCGGATGATGGTGGGTAACGAAAAAAGTTGTAACTTTGTAGGCTGTAAGCAAATTAAACATCATATGTTATTAGATAAGATTCAGGCCCTGAAGGGCCAACTGGCCGAGTTGAAGGCCGATAATGAGGAGGCTTTAGAGGCTCTTCGCATCAAATATTTAAGCAAGAAGGGCGAGATTACTGCTCTGTTTGCCGAGTTCAAAGATGTCCCTACCGATCAGAAGCGTGAGCTGGGCCAACGGTTGAACGAGATTAAGACTCTAGCAACCGAGCGCATCAACGAGCTGCGTGAGTCGTTCCAGGCCAAGGCCAAGGAGAACAACAAGATTGACATTACCCGTCCCGGCTTCCCCGCCGAGGTGGGTACACGACATCCGTTGTCGGTTGTACGCAAGCAGATTATCGATATCTTCACGCGCCTGGGATTCACGCTGGCCGAGGGTCCTGAGGTAGAGGATGACTGGCACGTATTCAGCGCGTTGAACTTTGCTGCCGACCATCCTGCCCGCGACATGCAGGACACCTTCTTTGTCGAGCAGAACAAAGACGACGTGACACGCAACATTGTGTTGCGTTCACACACAAGCAGTGTGCAGGTGCGCACCATGGAACGCCGCAAGCCGCCCATCCGCATCATTTGCCCTGGCCGCGTCTATCGCAATGAGGCTATTACCGCCCGCGCCCACTGCTTCTTCCACCAGATTGAAGGACTTTATATTGACAAGGGCGTGACCTTTGCCGACCTGAAGCAGGTGCTGCTGCACTTTGCCCAAGAGCTTTACGGTCCCGAGACACAAATTCGTCTTCGCCCCAGCTACTTCCCGTTCACCGAGCCCAGTGCCGAAATGGACGTGTCTTGCATGTTGTGCGGCGGCGAAGGTTGTGGATTCTGTAAGCACACTGGCTGGGTCGAGATTTTGGGCTGCGGCATGGTTGACCCGAACGTGCTGGAAGCCAGTGGCATTGACAGCACGGTGTATAGCGGCTACGCCTTTGGTCTAGGCATCGAGCGCATCACCAACCTGAAGTATATGGTGAAGGACCTGCGCATGTTCAGCGAGAACGACGTGCGGTTCCTCGACGAGTTCCGCAGTGCTCATTAAATAATACATGACCTCACCCCCTTGCCCCTTCACTGAGGGACTAGGGGGTAAATTTTGCAATCACATGACAATTAAGGACAGATACAAAGGAGTTTTGGACTACTTTGCCGAGACACAGCCGAATCCGACAACCGAACTGAACTACAACAATCCGTTTGAGATTCTTGTGGCAGTAATCCTGTCGGCTCAGTGCACTGACAAGCGCGTGAACCTAGTCACTCCGGCATTGTTTGCCGCCTACCCCACCCCAGAGTTGATGTCTCGGGCCAGCGTTGATGACATCTTGCAGTATATCAAAAGTGTTTCCTATCCCAACAGCAAGGCGCTGCACCTGCAGCAGATGTCGGCAATGCTTGTCGAGAAGTTTGGTGGCGAAGTGCCCGACACGATGGAGGAACTGACCCAACTGCCTGGTGTGGGACGCAAGACTGCCAATGTGATGTTGGGTCTGGTGTTTGGCAAGGCAGCCATCGCTGTTGACACCCATGTATTCCGTGTGGCCAACCGTCTGGGTCTCGCCAATGGAAAGACGCCCCTAGAAGTGGAAAAGGCCCTCACTCGTCACATTCCTGCCGAGATGCGCTTCAAGGCACACCACTGGATTCTGCTTCATGGCCGCTATGTGTGCAAAGCCCAGCGTCCCGACTGCCTGAACTGTGCTATCAAGGAGTATTGTAAAAGCTATAAGCCGTAAGCTATAAGGAAAAAACTAGAAGTGAAGCGGGGCTGGCGCTAAATGCACCGGCCCCGCCGATTTTTAGTTTTTAATCATCTATTATATTCGTTCACTTAGAACTTCCAGCCGAAAGCAACTTGAATGTTTCCATTCTTGGCGTCGCAAGTGTCGAAGGCCTTGGTCAGACCCAAGGTGTAACGAGCCTGCACAAATGCATTCTCGGTCAGGCAATAGGTACCGCCCAAACCAACACCAAAGTCAACTGTATTGGTGTTGTCTTTCACATTGACTGCTTTGTCAACACCATCTACAGAATACTTGCTGTAAACATTGAAGCCCACTTGCGGACCAAAGTCAATCGAGAAGCTAGGAGTAGCATAGAACTTCAACATGATGGGAACGTTAATGTAATTGGTGTTGAAAGTCACGTTCTTGTCATATTGAGACAATCCCCATGCACCCAGGTCAATGCCAATAGCATCCTTCACAGCTTTGTATTTACCACCCTGCGAAGCAAAGACAACCTCGGGAGCGATTGCAAACTTGTTGGTGAACTTGTATTCCATGAGAGCACCTACCTGATAAGAGGGCTTCATTCCATGAGGTAAGTCCTCACCCCAGAAATTTGTCATGTCAAAACCTACTTTCAGGCCAAATTGTACTTGTGCCATAGCGCTCATGCTGATGAGAGCGGCAGCAATCATTAAAAAGACTTTTTTCATTTTCTTTTTTGTTTGTCTATAGTTAAACTTCAGTTAGTTGTCATAATTGTTGACGGCAATAAGACTGCAATCATTGCGCCAAGTTTAAAAAGAGATTCCCAAAAGGACATTTTACAAGAAAAATAGACCATGAATCGTGCATTTTGGCAGACAAATCGCCATGCCATTGGCGTGCAAGAGGCAAAAATGCCATTGCCACACCGTTTGACGGCCTTTTCTTCATGTCTTGAAAGGCTCAAATGTAAATATTCCTTAAAATTGGCAACATTTGCAAAATATTTGTTAACGAAACACTGCAAACTATTGCAGATTAGGAATTAATGCCTACATTTGCATGTGTGTTTTTCATGGTATTAGATTTAAGGTTTGTGAGGTTTTGTTGTGAAACAAGTGCCTCACTATTTTTTTGTCCTATTTTTTGCTGGGTTTATAACCCACTGTGCGATAGTCACAGTTGACTTTCCCCTTTACAATATTCATCAGTTTCGCCTTGATAAGCTGCTTGCGTATGGGCGATACACGATCGACAAAGACCGTCTTCTCGAGATGGTCATACTCGTGCTGGAACACGCGTGCGAGGAACCCTTCGAAGTCCTCCTCGTGTTCCTGCCAGTTCTCGTCGGTCCACTTGACATGGATTCGATCGTGGCGAGTGACCGACTCATGAATGCCAGGCACGCTGAGGCATCCCTCCTCACGGGTGACGGTTTTAGATGTCTCGTCAACAGTGAGCACCGGGTTGATGAGAACAAAGTTCTTTCCGGCAAGTTCAGGCATGTCCTCTTTGAGCACATCGACATCGATGTAAATGAGTCGCAGGCTCTTGCCGACCTGAGGTGCGGCAATACCGATGCCGTCGCTGGCATACATAGTCTCTTTCATATTCTGGATGAGTTGATCCAGATTGGGATAGTCGGGGGTCACCTCTTTTGTCTCGGTGCGGAGCACTGGGTGACCATATAGATAGATGGGGAGGAGCATTTAAAGTTTAGAGTTAAGAGTTAAGAGTTGAGAGTTAAGAGTTGAGGGATTTTATCGACATTAGGTAGTCGTTGAGGATGATGGTTGCTGCGATGGAGTCGACGCGTGCCTTGTCACGGCGGTCGCTCTTCTTCATGCCACCGTCAATCATCGCCTGATGTGCAATGGTGCTGGTGAATCGCTCGTCGTACATCACAACGGGGATGTTGGGCAGAATCTTGCGGAGGCGGTTGACAAAGGGTGTGATGTAGCGCATGCTCTCACTGGGCTGGCCATTGAGTTGCATGGGTTGCCCCACGACAATGAGTTCGACCGCCTCTCGTGCGACATAGTCGGTGATGAACTGCTCTAACGTATGGGTGGGGACAGTGCCCAACGCTCCTGCTACAATCTGCAGGGGGTCGGTCACTGCCACTCCCGTGCGCTTGCGTCCATAGTCTATGCCTAGGATGCGTGCCATCACTTATCTTGCATGGTTGCGAGGAGCTCCTGGTTGTTGCGCGTGCGCTCCATGCGCTCCTTGACAAATTCCATTGCCTCGACCGAGGTACGATCGCTGAGGAACCGGCGAATGACCCACATGCGATTGAGCGTATCCTTGGGCAGGAGCAGGTCGTCGCGGCGAGTGCTCGAGGCCATCACGTCGACGGCAGGGAAGATGCGTTTGTTCGATAGCTTGCGGTCAAGCTGCAACTCCATGTTGCCCGTACCCTTGAATTCCTCAAAGATTACCTCGTCCATCTTCGAACCGGTCTCGATGAGTGCCGTGGCGATAATGGTCAAACTACCGCCACCCTCAATGTTGCGTGCCGCGCCAAAGAAGCGTTTGGGGCGCTGCAAAGCATTGGCATCGACACCACCGGTAAGAATCTTACCTGATGCAGGTGCGATGGTATTATAAGCGCGCGCCAGGCGGGTTATCGAGTCAAGCAGGATCACCACATCGTGCCCGCACTCAACCATTCGCTTGGCCTTGGAGAGCACCAGGTCGGCAATCTTGACATGGCGATCGGCGGGCTCGTCAAAGGTCGACGAGATGACCTCGGCATTCACGCTTCGTGCCATGTCGGTGACCTCCTCTGGGCGCTCGTCAATGAGTAGAATCATCATGTAAGTATCGGGATGGTTCTCCGAGATGCTGTTGGCAATGTCCTTGAGCAGGACAGTCTTACCCGTCTTGGGCGGGGCAACGATGAGTCCGCGCTGTCCCTTACCAATAGGTGCAAACATATCGACAACTCGCGTCGAGATGTTGGGATGCAACACGCTCTCGAGGTTAAACTTCTCGTCAGGGAACAGGGGCACCAAATGCTCAAAGGGCACACGGTCGCGCACAAACTCAGGCGTGCGGCCGTTGATGAGCAGTACCTCGCACAGCGGGAAATATTTCTCACCCTCGTGCGGTGGTCGAATGGTACACTCGATAACATCACCAGTCTTGAGTCCGTAGTTCTTGATGTGGTTCTGCGTGACATAAATGTCGTCGGGCGATGTGAGGTAGTTATAGTCGCTCGAGCGCAGGAATCCATATCCCTCGGGCATGATCTCAAGCACGCCGATTCCATCTAGGATGCCGTCGAAGTTGTAGGGCATATCAGCATATGGTTCAGGAACCTGTTGTTGCACTTGTTGTCTCTGGCGTCGCTTGTTGCGCTTGCTCTGGGGCTGTTCCTTTACGATAGTGGGCTCCTGAATGATGATAGGTGCCTTGGCAGCCTCCTCGGCGGCACGTTTTTTCTCTTCCTCGGCACGTCTTGCAGCTTCTTCTCGCTCCTCGGGCGTGCGTGGTTTGAATGTGGGTGCCCCGCTAATCATGTTGAAGAACGAGCCGAGTGACACCTCGGGTTTCTTAATGGTCCTCTCGGATTCAGCCTCCTGTTTCTGTTCTAGCTGCTCCTCGGGCTCGTCATTCCTGGGTGCTTCTTGCTGCTCGGTGGGCTCATGAGCCACAACCTCGGCAGGCGCATCGACTTGGACAGATTGTGCGGATTTGCGTCCTCGGCGCTGCTTGGTTTGCTGCGCATCGGTAGCATTCTCTTGCACGGTCTGCTCGGCAGCTGGCTGTGCCACGGGCTCTGATGCCACCGGCTGTGGTGTCTCGTGCTGCTGGCTCATAGCCTCCTTGGCAGCTTTCTCGGCAGCCGACGGACGACCGCGCTTTTTGCGTGGCTTCACCTCCACTTCCGGTGTCTGTGCTTGAGTCTCGTCTTGTTTCTCGGCTTTATCTTCTTTCTTCACCTCGGCGGGTGGTTGTTTCTCGGCATTTGCCTCGTTGGCTGCCTTGCGCCCGCGTTTTCGCTTGGGTGCAGGCTCGGGAGTCTTAGCTGCCTCGGCAGCCTGATGGTCCAGGACTTGATACAGGAGTTCTTCGACGTCAGTGGTGTCTACCTTTTTCAGTCCCATGGAACGAGCGATGTCTCGCAACTGCGATTCGCTCATTTCGTTCAAATCATTAAAACTGTACATTATATTTTCTTTAAGTAGTCAAGGAGGTCGTTGCCAATGGGCATTTTGCAACCAAGAAGCATTCTTCTCAACATCCTGCCTTCTTTAACTACATGTTTCTAGAAATTACGATATCTAATTACGTGTAAAAAAGCATTGCCAGAATGCACATGGTTGTCATGTCACATTAATCAACTATCCCTGACAATAGCCTAGGTGGTGTTATTCTAACAAATGTGTAGTGGAAAATTTGTCCGAACGGACGTTTGAGATTGCAGTGTGGCGATTAGTTGTCACTCAAATCGTGTGCAAAGGTAAGCACAATAGTTGGATTAGCCAAGTTTTCGTGCAGAAAAATATCCAAATTGGCCCAAAAACTCTGCCAATTGGGGAGAAAATAGTAACTTTGCAGTCTTCAAAGCAGAAATGAATGGAGAACAGACAAGCAATCATCGCTTCGCATCTTGAGCAGAAAGTGTTCCATCTGGTCGGTGAGGTCGCCGACGAGTTGGGGCGTGAGTGCTATGTGGTGGGCGGCTATGTGCGCGACATCTTCCTGAAGCGCGCGAGCAATGACATGGACTTTGTGACAGTTGGCAGTGGCATTGAAGTTGCCAGTGCTGTTGCAGCACGCATTGGTCGCCGCGCCCATCTCGCCATATTCAAGAGCTTCGGTACGGCGCAGGTGAAGACACGCGAGTGGGAGTTGGAGTTTGTAGGTGCCCGCCGCGAGAGCTATCACCGCGAGAGCCGCAACCCCATTGTCGAGGACGGCTCACTCGATGACGACCAGCACCGACGCGACTTCACCATCAATGCGATGGCAATTTGCCTGAACAAGGGCCGCTACGGCGAGTTGCTCGACCCGTTTGACGGCTTGGGCGACCTGGCACGCCGCATCATCCGCACTCCACTTGACCCCGACATCACATTCAGCGACGATCCGTTGCGCATGATGCGCGCAGTGCGATTTGCCACGCAACTCGACTTTGACATCTTTCCCGAGACGATGCAAGCTATCACGCGCAACGCCAAGCGCATTGGCATCATCACGCGTGAGCGCATTGCCGAGGAGCTAATGAAGATTATGCGCTCGCCGCATCCGTCGCGCGGCTTCGCTTTGCTTGACGAGTCCGGCTTGCTTCCGCTCATCTTCCCCGAACTGGCAGCGATGAAGGGCGTTAACGTGATGAACGGTCGCGCACACAAGGACAACTTCCTGCACACCATGCAGGTGCTGGACAATGTGGCGGCGGCCAGCGACAACGAGTGGCTGCGGTGGGCTGCGCTGCTGCACGACATCGGCAAACCCGTGTGCAAGCGCTGGGACGACCAGCAAGGCTGGACGTTCCACAACCATAACCTGGTTGGTGAGCGCATGATTCCCAAGATCTTCGGGAAGATGCGTCTGCCCCTGAACGAGCACATGAAGTATGTGAAGAAACTGGTGGGTCTGCACATGCGCCCCATCGCACTGGTTGAGGATGAAGTTACCGACTCGGCTGTGCGTCGCTTGCTGTTTGACGCCGGCGACGACATTGATGACCTGATGACCCTGTGCAAGGCCGACATCACCAGTAAGAACCAGGAGAAGGTGAAGCGATTCAAGGAGAACTTCGACCTGGTGAAGCAGAAACTCGTTGACATCGAAGAGAAGGACCGCGTGCGCAACTTCCAACCGCCCATTGACGGACAAGAGGTGATGGACACCTTCGGGCTGAAGCCTAGCCGCGAGGTGGGCGAAATTAAGGACGTCATCAAGGAAGCCATCCTTGAGGGCGACATCCAGAACGACTATGCGCAGGCCTATGGGCTGATGATGCGCCGCGCCGCCGAGCTGGGCATCATGCCCGTGCATCGCGGGCAGCTGTGCCACACCACGATGCCATCACCCCTGGGTGAGCTCACGCTGGCAGCAACCGAGCAGGGCATCGTGCTGGTAGCGATGAATGACGCTGCGGATGAGTTGTCACGGATTGGCAAAAAGCTGAATATGGAGGCTGTTGCGTGCAGAACTCCCCTACTTAACCACTGCCAGCGGCAGTTGGAGGAGTACTTTGCCGGTGAGCGCCGCAAGTTCTCGTTGCCGTTGCACCTGCTAGGCACAGAGTTCCAGCAGTTGGCGTGGGCCGAGTTGCTGCGCATCGCCTACGGAGAAACCGAAAGCTACCGCGACCAAGCACAACACATCGGGCATCCACAGTCATTCCGTGCCGTAGCGCAGGCCAACCATGCCAACCCCGTGAGCATCATCGTGCCATGCCACCGCGTCATCGCTGCTGACGGCACTTTGGGCGGCTACGGCGGCGGCATCGACCGCAAGCAATGGCTCCTGCAACACGAGTCCCAAGACAAGAGGCCATAAGGTCTTTTTTAGACATAAGAACATAAGGACAGAAGATTTATTTTCAGTCAAATAATAAGATGTGTGCAGGTTAAAATATCACCTGCACACATCTCAATTATTTTATAATCTCAACGGTTAGAGTTTGAGGTCGTCGATGGTCTTGATGAGGAGATCGCCGGCGAGCTGGCGGGCAACAATCTTGCCTTGGGGATCGATGAGCATGATGTGAGGAATGCCATTGATGCCATAGAGGTCGGTTGGCTCATGCCAGTTCTTGCCACCTTCCATGACGGGCCATGGCATCTTAAGCTGCTCTATGGCTTTCTTGGTGTCCTCGGGCTCATCCCAAACAGCTACTCCGACGAAGTTCATCTTGTCCTTGTACTTGTCATAGAGACCCTTGATGTTGGGAATTTCGCGTTTGCAGGGTCCGCACCAACTTGCCCAGAAATCAACCAGGGTGTATTTTCCCTTGCCTGCAAAGTCAGAGAGTTTCACGCCGTTGGCATCGGTAAAGTCGAGAAACTGCTGCCCTACCGCCGTGACGACAAGAGCCTTTGCGTCATTGAGAGCCCTCTGCACACGCTTGAGGTTGCGGTAGCGCGGCGGTGCTGCATTAACAAGCGAGTCGAGTTGGTCATATCCTAACTCTTTGAACATCAAGTAGTAGTTGAGCGCCCATGGGCCGATGCCGTTATCCTTATTATCCTCATAGGCCTTATAGAAGCGGTCACCCAACTTCTTTTCCATTTCCATATACTGTTCGGGTGTAGGTTCCTCGCCGGCCTCATTCGAGATGGCATCAAGTTCGTCACCGAGGGCATTGAGAGCACCATTGAGTTTGCCTCCAGTGGCCTTTTCTTCTTGCCAGTTGATGGCAATTTCGGCGGGTTCGATGACAAATTCCATGCGTTTGTCACCCACAATCAGTCGTGCCATGTAGGTAGTATCCACAATACCCTCGAGCACAACCATCTTGTCCTTGATGGCAGCCTGATTAAGCGTATCACCCGAATCAAAACTGGTGATGTAAGCCGTCTGTCCATCGGTGGATTCATCGGGCATTGTCACTGTCACTTTGTAATTGCCGCCCTGTTGGTTACATGCCGCAAGCAGGAAAATGGCGATTGCTGCAAAAAAAAGTTTTTTCATTTTATTTTGTTTTTTAGTGGCGAGGTTTCTGTCGTCGCCTATAGAACTTTTTTATTTTTTAATGCTTTTGTAGATGAGAGATTGAATGTGGCTGCGGGCGCTAATGCGACCGAAGTTGGGGTTATTGCGTGTGGGGCTGACGCGGTTGCTCAGGAAGATGTAGAACATGTCGTTCTTCGGGTCTACCCAAAAGCATGTGCCTGTGAAGCCCGTGTGACCGTAGGTCTCGGCAGTCGCTTCGGCGCAGGTGTTGCTAGCGTCAGGGTTGCCCACGACGGGCTTATCAAATCCTAAGCCTCGGTGGCTGTTGGGGCTCTTCTGCGTTGTGAAGACCTCGACAGTCGATGGCTTGTAGAAACGTATGCCGCCATAGGTGCCGCCATTGAGCCACATCTGGAACAACTTTGCCAGGTCGTTGCCATTGGAGAACAGTCCGGCATTGCCCTGCACACCGCCCGAGAACGCCGCAAGCTCGTCGTGCACATATCCATGAATGTGCTGGCGACGCAGGTAGGTGTCCATCTCGGTATAGGCGATTTGCTCGCGGGGGAACTTGGTGAGCGGACGGTACATCGTATGGTAAGCACCCAGTGGGGCAAAGATGTAACTGTTGGTAAAGTAGTTGAGTGGCGAGTGTGTCATCTGCTGAACGGCGTCGGCCAGCAGGCAGAAATTCAGGCAGCTGTACAGATACCTCTTCTTGCCCAGATTAGCATGGTAGATGCGCTGCATGATGGAGTCGTAGGTCACTCGTCCACCCCAAATGCCATCAGCAATGGCAATGTTGAACTTGTCGGTGCGAGTGGTCGAGAGGATGTCGGTGCGCAATCTCGCATCCTTGTGGCCATAGGCACCATTCATGATCTTAATGGTATGATTGGCATCGGCCTCACCAGTAATGAGCGCACCGCTGAAGGTGTTCTTGTCCATCATCATCTCCCACATGCTCAATGAGGGCGGCAGGCCCGTCTCGTGATAGAGCAGGTCGCGGAAGGTGATGTCGGCCTTGTCGCCGTCACGCAGGCCATGTATCACACGGCTGGCGGGCTCGTCGAGCTTGAACTTGCCGTCGTCATAGACCTTCATCACCGCACTGAGTGTGCCGGTGGCCTTGGACACCGATGCCAGGCCATAGATGGTGTTGTCGTTGACCGCCACACCACTTCCAAAGTCGGTCTCGCCATAGGAACGCTTGCAAATGACCTTGCCATGGCGCCCCACGATGACCTGACATCCTGGGAAGGCACGCTCGCGCACACCCAATCGGCACACCGAATCAATCTGGTGCAGCAGATAGTTGTCCATGCCCACCTCGGCAGGGATGGTGTAACCGAGTCGACAGGCGTCGTAGTGGATACCATGTCCTGCATGGTAGGTTTTGCTACCGCATCGCAGCGATACTGGCAGATTGCCCGTCGCTGCATTGCCACCAAAGATGGTCTGCACAGCATAGTCCTGTGCCAGCTCGGTATTCTCGTAGGTGAGCACCACTGCCTTGACATGGCCACTAGTGATTATATTGCCCCAGCGCGTGATATCGTAGGGCTTGCTGAAAATTGACAATACCAGGTTGTCGCATTTCTTCGCCAATTTCTTCACCTGTTCAATGGCGATGGCATCGTCGGCAAGGGCAGCCACCAGGATAAGGTTGTAGCGGTTGTCCTTTAGTTTCTGTACCAGTGCTTCGACACTCTCACCCGGGTTCAGTTGGTAGGCGGTGGCCTCAGCATAGTCGTCGACGCGGTCATGGAACATCGCCTTCAAGCCCTTTTCGCCCCCGACTGTAACCGACGCGATGCGGCGGCTCTGCAGGTTCTTGACAGGCAGAACACTCTTGTGACTCTTGATGACCGTGATGCCTCCAGCCAGCAGTTGGCGGATAAGCACCTGCGCGTCGGGCGTGTTCAGGTCACTCTCGATGCGTGCCGACGACACCTGCTGGCGCTGCGTAAGACCCAGGGCGAACTTATAGCGCAGCATCTTGCGGCATCGCTCGTCGATATCGGTCTGCTTAAGCGTTCCAGCCTGGATAGCCGCCATCACGGCGTCGACCTCGGCATCGGCATTGGCAGGCATGAGCAACAAATCGTTGCCCGCCTGCAAAGCTGCGACACATGCCGATCCCTTAAGGTACTTCTTGGCACCCTCCATCGTGAGTGCATCGGTGAAGATAAGCCCATCAAAGCCCAGTTTCTCCTTGAGCAGGTCGTTGACGCACTTGCGGCTCATGGTTGTGGGCACCAGATCCTTGTCGATTGCCGGCACAAACAGGTGTGCTGTGAGCATGCCCGACAGCCCAGCGTCAATGTAGCGCCGGAATGGCACCAGTTCACAGGTGTTCAGCTCACTCATCTTCTTGTTGATCACTGGCAGGGTCTTGTGCGAATCCTCCTCGCTGGAGCCATGCCCTGGGAAGTGCTTGCCCACCGACAGCACGCCGCCGTCCTCAAGTCCACGGGCATAGGCGATGCCGTGACGCGCCACCTCCTCGGGGCTCTCGCCAAACGAGCGAGTGCCGATGACCGGATTGCGCGGGTTGTCGTTCACATCGAGCACGGGCGCAAAGTTGACATGGATGCCCAAACGCCGCATCTCGCGCGCCACCTCGCGTCCATAATCATAGAGGAGCTTGTCGTCGTTGATAGCACCCAGCAACAGGTTGCGCGGGAACATCGGGGTGTTCTTCAGACGCATCGACACGCCCCACTCTCCGTCGATGGTAAGCAGCAGGGGGATAGTAGCCAACGACTGCGCATAGTTGGTGATTGCCACCTGGTCCTGGATGGTGCTCTCGTGATAGATGAGCCCACCTACCTTGTTGGTCTCGACCAACTTGCGGACGGCAGCCTTAGTGCCTTCATTGTCACGTGGCGAGACCGCCATGACAAAAAGCTGCGCCACACGCTCGCGTGGTGTCATCTGCGACATCGTCTGTTCCACCCACTGCTCCATGGCAGCCTGGTCGGCCTTGGCGAGCAAAGTGGGTTTCACTGGTTCTCTCGCCTGTGCCACGAGCGCCAGGACAACAAACAGGGCAAAACAAATTGAGAATTTAGAGTCGTGCATTGTGCATTTATTATTTTTTCATCATTCGCACCTCATCGGTCGAATTGATTTTCTTGCCTTGTTTTGACAAATTCTTAGCATATTCAATGACGTGGTTGCCATACTTTACGTCGTCGACATAGAGTCGTTTGGCGTTCTTGAACGACACCATGTAGTCGCCGCCGTTGGCAAGGTAGTCGATGGTGACCATCTTGTAGGTCTTCTTGGGGTCGACCTTCTTGCCGTTGACCTTGGCCGAGGTGACCTCGCCCTTGGCGTTATAAGTCACCTTTAGTCCCTTGCTCATGGCGTCGCCGTCACGTCCTGCCATCACCTTAAGGCCATCAAGCAAGTCCTGCCCGGTAATCTCAAGAACGACAAAGCGGTTGTCGAATGGGAACATTGACATCAGCAAGCCCTCGGTAAC
>JAEEVE010000015.1 GCA_016290765.1 Muribaculaceae bacterium | reverse complement strand
CTGGCGATATCGACATGGGTGGGGACCTCCAGCCAGTAGTCGTTATAGAATCCACTGAGCGACAATAGTTTGTTGCGCTGCCAGGTGAGATTGGTGTTGATGTTCAGTTCCATGTCGCGGCGCTGGAGCACGGTGGCACCCAACGAGATTTCCACGCCTTGATTACTCATTGAACCCAGGTTGTCAAGCAATTTGTTGAACGAGAACGGCGGAACCGACACATTATATAGATAGAGCATGTCGCTCGTCTTGCTGTTATAGTAGTCGATACTGGCACTGAGCCATCCGTTGAGCATAGTGGCGTTGAGCCCCACATTGAAGGTGCGCCGAACCTCCCACTTGAGGTCGGGGTTGATGTTCTTGGGATTTCCCAGGCTCACCATCGCCTCGTGGCCCACGGGTACGATGCCACTGGGCATGAGCACATTCAATGACATATAACTGTCGATGCCCCCCATGTTTCCTGCCAGACCGTAGCCTGCGCTGAGTTTGAGGTTGTCGAGCCAGGCAACATCGCGCAGCCACGCCTCGCGGCTTAGCGTCCACGCAGCCGACACACTAGGGAAGAAACCCCACTTGTTGTTCTTACCAAAACGCGACGAGGCGTCGGCACGTGCAGTTGCCGATAGCGAGTAGCGGTCGGCGTAGTCATAGCTGGCGGTGACCATAGCGGCTGCCATTGAGGGCACCTCGCGGTAACTGCGTGTGCCGTCCCACTGGGTAAGCGCACCAGCCTGAATAGCATCATAGCCCAGCTGGTCGTTGGTGAAGTTAGTAGTTGTGGTGCAGTAACCCGTCAACTTGTCGCGTTGTGCCTCGCCATATAGTGTGGCGGTGATGTGGTGCGCATCGGCGCGATGATCCCAGTTCAGTGCCAGGTTGCCCATGAGCGACTCGGTCTTACGGGTGCCGCGGTAGGCCTGACCATGCGCCCAGATGCTCGTGGGCAGATACTGCGAGGTTGTGACATCATTGTTGCTATATGCTCCGAACAGGGTCAACCGCCACTCGCTCGACAGGTTGACGGTGAGTTTGGCATGCGTACTCAAGTGCATCGTCTTGTCTTCGGTGCGGCTATCCATCAGTGCCAACGGGTGGTTAATCTGGTTGGCATATGTAAAACCATCCCAGCCTCCACTGGCGTTTCGCTCAGTGCCAAAGGTGGGGTTCCACGTGGCTGCACTGTAGAAGGTCTTCTGTACATCATATACTGCCGTGCGGTTCTTCAAGATATTGCCAAACATGCCGATATCGATGACGGCTACTCCGCCAAACAACTGTTGGTGGACGCTCATGTTGCTGGTGAAATTGCGAAGGCGGTCATGGAGGATAATACCCTCATGGTCCATGTAACCCACCGATACGCGATAGCCGCCACGCTCGTTGCCGCCGACAAATGCAAAGTGATGGTCGTGCAGTAGTGCCGTCTGCTCAATCTCGCGTTGCCAGTTAGTGTCATAACCCTTGTCGATGAGCATCTGCCCCGTGTGTGTCAAGTAGTCCCGGTAGTCACCGGCGCTAAGCATATTTAGGTTCTTATAGACGCTGCTGAATCCCACCGACCCGTTATAGTTGAACGTAGGGCCAGTGTTGCTGCCACGCTTGGTCTTCACCTCGATGACACCGCTGGCGCCGCGCGAACCATATTGTGCCGTCTCGCTAGCATCCTTGAGGACATTAAAACTCTCAATGTCGCCTAGATATATACTTGACAAGGTATTCAGGTCACCCATCACACCGTCGATAATGATAAGCGGGTCGTTGCCACCGGTAAGCGATGTGGTGCCACGCACGCGCACTGCACTTTGTGCCGCGGCCCCATTGTTGCTCTTTTGCACGGTCACACCTGCCACGCGACCTGTGATGGCCTCGATGGGATTGCTCACTTGCTTGCTGGTAAGGTCCTCGTCAATGACGTTCGCCATGGAGTCGATAGAAGCGACGTGCTGTCCCCATCCTGTAGTCGTGACGAGTACAGCTGCAACCGCTGTCATCATCCACTTGCGTATTGCTGTAAGTCTGGTTATCATGATAGTGTTTCTAGAAGAACTATAAGGAACTGATAGCACAAGAGCAATCGTTGTGCATTCTTTAAAGATTGTGGTCTATGGGCTTATACTTCCAGTAGCCATCGTTGAGGTTGAGGAGGTTTTTGAATTCTTGAGTGAGTACTGAGCTCAAGAGAGGATAATCAAGGAGAATCTCGATGGTACCCTCACTGGCTGGGGCAATCTCGCCAGCAGGGTAGTCAAAGATGATGCCCCCGCGGATGGCGTGGAAATCATTGGCAACCTTGGCGGCACGCTCCAGTTGCAGTCGCTTCTCGTTGTTGAGCCGTTCTATTTTTTCGTTGATGAGCGCAAGCAGAATGGGCTCTTGCTCGGGCTCAAAGATGCTTTTCCGTTGCAGCACACTTTGTTTGACGCGGTCATAGTGCACATATCGTGTCGCCAAGGTAGATGTCTCGCTGGCATGAGTGCGATGGTCTATCTCCATCACCAGCAGACGCAGCGATGTCATGATGGGGTAGGCCAGCAATTGTTCGGTATAGGCATAGCGAGAAACAATCTTGGGCTGAGTGCTGATTTCCTTGAATTCGGTCAGCGCTTCGATGTTGAATTTCGGTACCCGGGTCCACCGGGTGGCGGCATAGGCAAGGTTGTTGTTGTCGCTACCGAACAAGCATGTCTGCAGGGCGCGTTCCAGTGCTGGCAGGCTGTCATTGCCATTGATGCTGACGGGCCAACGCACTTTCACTCGCTTGACGCAAGTGTAGTAAGAGTTCTCATCACCACGAACGGCAGGACTGTGGCTCACATAGTAGGCATGAAACTCCTTGACATCAAAGGTGTCGGGGATAGATGCCGTGGTGAGTGTGTCGGCGACGGTGACCGAGGTATCGCCGCGTTGCCACAGGTCACGGCTCTCGCCGCTGGCCTCGATGCGCAGCGAGAGGTACCAGAATGCCGCAGCAATGTCAATGACGACAAGCAGGGCGATGATGATGACGAGGTTGCGTTTAGTCATTAAATATCAAATGTTAACTCTTAACTATCAACTCTAAACTATTCTTCACTTGGTTCATGAGCCAGCGGGGAGTGGAGGTGGCACCGCAGATACCGATGCGCTCCTTTCCCACAAGCCATGTGGGGTCAATTTCTGCCTCGTTGCTGATCAAGTGAGAGTCGGGGTTTGCATCGTGGCACTCGGCAAAAAGAATGCGACCGTTGCTGCTCTTGCTGCCGCACACAAAGAGTACGAGTTCGTGTTGGCGGGCGAACTCGCGAATCTGAGGGATCCGGTTGGCTACCGAGCGGCAGATGGTGTCATAGCTCTCAAACTTGACGCCAGGTTGCACGCGTTGGCTGATCTCGTCGACGATTCGTCTAAATTCTTGCACCGACTTGGTGGTCTGCGAGTAGAGGTAGATGTCTCGCGTGTAGTCAATCTTGTCGATCTCGTCGATGTTTTCGATGACCAGTGCCTGACCGCCAGTCTGGCCCACCAGACCGTTGACCTCGGCATGACCGCGCTTGCCGTAGATGACTATTTGCGCCCGATGCGCGGGATCTTGATTGTGATAGGTGGCGGCGATGCGTTGTTGCAGCTTGAGTACGACGGGGCAGGTGGCATCGATAATCTCGATATTGTTGCGGCGGGCAGTCTCATAGGTTTCGGGAGGCTCTCCATGTGCCCGCAACAGCACCTTCACATCGTGCAACTGGGCTAGTTGCTCGTGCGTGATGGTCTCAAGACCGATGAGGCCCAGGCGCTCTACCTCATTGCTGTTGTGGACGATATCGCCCAGACAATATAGGTGTCCCGACTGCTTGAGCTCCTCCTCAGCTTTGCTGATGGCCGTGGTCACACCAAAGCAAAACCCCGATCCGCTATCTATCTCGATGGTCATATGATTATGAATTGTGTATTGAGCTTTGGGCATTGATTGTGGCATGAGCCGCACCCAGCAGGTAGGCATTCTGCTCGGGGATGGTCAGGTGCGAATTGTCAAGCACCAGGGCGTCTTCGGCCTGACGCAATGGGCCTTCGGCGCGCGTGGTGTCGATGCGGTCGCGTTCAGTGACGTTCTCCAGTACCTCATCAAATGTAGTGGTCGTGTCGCCCTTGCCACGCAACTCATCGTAGCGACGCTGGGCGCGCACCATCGGGTCGGCGGTGACAAAGATTTTCAGTTCAGCGTTGGGAAATACAACGGTGCCGATGTCACGACCATCCATCACCAGCCCCTTGTCGCGGCCCATCTCTTGTTGCTGACGTACCATGTCGTGGCGCACAAAGGCGATAGCGGCGATGATGCTTACCTTATCGCTCACGCGCATTGACCGGATTTCTTTCTCCACATTCACACCATTGAGATAAGTGTCGCTGCGTCCCTCGTCATTGGGATGAAATGAAATGTGGATGTCACCGAGCCGTTGCTGTAGCGCCGGTTCATCGACCGTGTCGCCGTCAAACAGGCCATTGTCCAGGCAATAAAGTGTGACAGCACGGTACATCGCACCCGTGTCTACGTAGGCATAGTTCAACGCCTTGGCCAGCGCCTTGGCCATCGTGCTTTTGCCCGTTGATGAGAACCCATCAATCGCAATTGTTATCTTTTTCTTATCCATAGTGATTATATAGAATTATTGTTGCAAAGATACAAACAATCGTTGACATGAGCAAATATTAAAACGATGGATCAACCCAATCGTTCTATCTCTCACCCTAAACCATCAAATTGGAGAGGATTTGATGTGATTTTGGCACATTTTTTGCAATATTTTTTGTCGTTTGACAAAAAGTTCGTAACTTTATGGCGATTTTTGACAACGACATTTAAAATTAATAATTAATACACAGTAAACTATGGGATTATTCAAAAACATCGTTGACGCGGCCAAGCAGGCCTCAGTCACCACTCAGTATGGACAACCCGGCTATCAGCAGCAGTATTATGGCCAGCCCGGCATGAACCCGATGGGTGGTATGAACCCGATGGCAGGAGCCATGGGAGGTGGCATGTTGGGTGGTGTCATCGGACAGGTAATGACCAAGCTTGGCGGCCAGCCAGGCATGCAGCCTGGTCAGCAAGGCTATCCGCAGCAGGCCTACGCTGCTGGGCAGTATCCCCAGGGGCAGCAATATCCACAGCAAGGCTATCCGCAGCAGGGCTATCCCCAGGGGCAGCAATATCCACAGCAAGGTTATCCTCAGCAGGGCTATCCCCAGGGGCAGCAATATCCACAGCAAGGCTATCCACAGCAGGCTTACGCTGCCGGTCAGTACCCGCAACAAGGCTATCCTCAGCAGGGTTATCCTCAGCAGGGCTATCCCCAGCAAGGTTATCCTCAAGGCGGTTATCCCCAGCAGGGTTATCCTCAGGGATTTCCTCAGCAGTCGGCTACCGCTAATAAGTTCGCCCAGGCCAAGCAGGGAAATGTGACCTTGCCACCGCAGCAGGCGCATCCACAAGGGCAAACGGCATCAGCGGGACAGACTGCCTTCCAGCAGCGTGCCACGACTCAACCACAGGCAACAGCCCATCCTCAGACAGGTTTCCCGCAACAACAGCAACCCGTGCAGCAGTCGGCATCGGCCAATAAGTTCAAGCAGGCTGGGGCACAACTTTCCGATCAGGCCAAGGGCGTTGTATCGGTCATTAACATGGGCAGCAGCAGTGTGCCTACTGGCAAGTAGTTAAGAGTTATTCACTTAACTACCTTTAACTCCTTAACTACTAAAAATGAAGACAATGGAAAATAACTATGATTCTATCGAATTAACCGTAAAGTTAGTGGCCAAGACGGGCCTGTTCTTTGCATGTGTCGATGGCGAGTACTCCGAGAGTGAAAAGATTTTTATTGAGAACTACATCAATAGCCTGTCTAAGGTCGGTCCTGTCGACGAGGTGAAGGATATGTTGCAGAATGCGCTGAACGTCCGTTTCACACTTGACGAAATTGTTGCTGACACGCGCCAGCTGCTTGGTTACTTCCCTGAGGTGGAAGACAAGAAAGCTATTGTGATGTCGATGTATAACTTCATACAGCGCGTCATCACAGCCGATGGTGTCGAGCACCCCAATGAGGTAGAAGCCCTGCAAAAGTGGGCCGAAGCCTTGGTCTAACGCAATACGCACAATTCTTAATTGTTAATTATAAATTATGGCTTACAAAATTATCGACATCGAGGGCGTGGGCGAGGTCTACGCTGAGAAACTGATTGCCGCTGGCATCGAGAAGGTTGAGCAACTGCTCGATCGTTGTGCAGCCCCCAAGGGACGTAAAGAACTTGCAGACGCAACTGGCATCCCCGAGAAACTGATTCTGAGATGGACCAACCATGCCGACTTGTTCCGTATCAAGGGTGTAGGCCCGCAATTCTCCGAGTTGCTCGAGGCTGCAGGCGTGGACACCGTCAAGGAGCTGCGCAACCGCGTCCCTGCCAACTTGCAGGCAAAACTCGAGGAGGTAAACGCCGAGAAGAAGTTGGTGCGCCGCGTGCCCGCTTTGAAAGAGGTGGAGAAGATGGTCGCACAGGCCAAGGAACTCGACCCCCGCATGACCTACTAGTCAATGCACAATGCACTGATGCATAATGGGCTTCGCCAAACGGCGAAGCCCATTATCTTGTATGTCGTTTCTTCTTAATCCATCTCAAAGCCCAGTTCGGTGACTTTGCGGCGAACGGCTTCGGGATCAACATAGCCCTCGACATAGGCGATGCCCTGGGCGAGGTCCACGGTCACTTTCTCTGCGCCCTCGAGTTGGGCGAGTCCTTTCTCTACGGTGGCTTTGCAATGATTGCACATCATGCCTTTAACTTTATACTCTTTCATAGTGATGGTTTTGTTATGTTTAATGTGATATGATTTAACATAGTTTGTGGTGATGCCCACAACAAGCATGACCATCAGGAAGATGCTGCACACCCAGTTGAGCCAGCCAACAGGCATCTCGTGGCTCATAGCACCGTGGTGATGTGGCATGGCGTTGAAAAACACCTCACGAAGCCCGGGCCAATAGTCGACTAGGACACCAAAGCCGATGGCACCCGCTACAATGGACGCCAGATAAGCCCACATTGCTTTGCGGCCAAATGACTGCGAGATGACAAGCATTGATGCCATGTTGGCAGCTGGGCCCGCCATCAGCATCACTAGGGCACAACCTGGCGACAAACCCTTCAGCATCAAGGCGGCTGCAATAGGAATCGAGCCCGTTGCGCAGATGTACATCGGCACAGCCACCATCACGATAATCAGCATGTTAAGCAATGGCCAGCGCGCATAGGTTTGGAAGAAATCGTCAGGCACAAGCACAGTAATAAGCGTGGCAACAACCAGTCCCAGCACCAGCCAGCGACCGATGTTCTGGATCATCTCATAGAACCCATATCGAAGCGCCTCCCATACTCGTCCCAGTAACGTAGGCTTCAATGGTTCGGCCATCGTGCAAGAATCGCCACATTGACCCTCCTGTTCCAAGTTTCCATTGCGTTCAATGGCACCCACCACATTGCCGCCTAGCATGGCGGTGACAAGTGCGGCCACTGGCCGAAGGATGGCAAAGGGCAGGCCCATCATCGAGTAGGTGGCGGCAATACTGTCAACACCCGTCTGAGGCGTGGCGATGAGAAATGATGTGGATGCGGCGCGCGAGGCACCCCCACGTCGCAGGCTCACGGCAGTGGGCAACACGCCACACGAGCACAACGGCAACGGGATGCCAAAGAGTGCAGCTGCTACAACCGAGTGCCATCCAGTGCCCGACAGATATCGAGCATAAACCGAGGTGGGAACAAAGGCATGCAACAGGCCTGCAATGAGAAAGCCCAGCAATAAGTAGGGCGACATCTCATGCAACATCATCAAGAAGGCATTTAGCCAAGACACAGTTCTATATGATTAAATAGTGAATAAAATGAAGCGAGTCTAGTTTCTCTAGAACCTCTAGTGTTTCAAGACTGCAAAATTACTGCAAAATACTTGCAACCGGGTTGCAAAAGGGCAAAAAACTGCCCACATACCCCCAATTGCCACTCTTTTATGGGCGATTTTTGTTATCTTTGTGGTTCTAAAACTCGTTTTCACATGAACCACGACAGATTTCTCTCCATTATCACACTTTGCCTGGCTGGAATCACTGCCTTGGCGCAAACAAACCTGCATGAACAGTCACCTGCTGAACAGTATCAGTGGCCAACCGAGGCCGATGTGCTCACACGCCTGCACCAGTGGCAAGACCTCAAGTTCGGTGTGCTGCTGCATTGGGGCATCTATTCGGTGCCAGGCATCGTTGAGTCGTGGTCAATCTGCGACGAGAAGTGGATTACGCGCGACACCACACGCACTTACCAACAGTATCAAGACTGGTACTTCGGCCTAGCCGACGAGTTCAACCCCACGCAGTTCGACCCTTCACAGTGGGCCAGCGTGATGCAGGATGCGGGCATGAAATATATGATATTTACCACCAAGCACCATGATGGCTTCTGTCTGTGGGATACCGATGAGACCGACTACAGCATTGCTCACCACGCGTTTGCCAATGATCCGCGTCGCGATGCTTTGCGCCATGTGCTCGACGCGTTTCGCCAGCGGCAGTTCATGATTGGAACCTATTTCTCTAAGGCCGACTGGCACTCGCAGTACTACTGGTGGGATGTCTACACGGGTCATGGGCGCAATGTCAACTATCCCATTGACCAATTTCCATGGCGATGGGAGCAATTTTGTAAGTTCACTTACCGACAAATCGAAGAAATCATGTCGCGATATGGCCGTGTCGACATCCTGTGGCTCGATGCTGGGTGGGTGTGCACTGAGAACAATCAAGACATCCACATGCCTCAAATCGCGCAGATGGCACGGCGACACCAGCCTGGACTGATCATCGTTGACCGAACCATTCGTGGCCCTTATGAGAACTATCAGACACCCGAGCAGGCCATACCCGCCGAACAGCGGGCCTATCCTTGGGAGAGCTGCATCACGCTAAGTGATGACTGGGGCTGGGTGCCGCGTCCGCGCTGGAAGTCTCCTGCCCGTGTCATCAATACACTCGCCGAGATTGTTGCCAAGGGCGGCAACTTGGTACTGGGCGTGGGTCCCACAGCCCAGGGGTTGATTCAGCCCGAGGCGGTCGAACGCCTGCAAGCCATCGGGCGCTGGATGCGAGCCAATGGCAGTGCCATCTATGGCACCACCATCACCCCGCACTACCACGAGGGCCATCTATGGTTCACCGCCGCCAAGGACGCCAGTCGCAAGTATGCTATCTATGCCTTGGGCGATGACGACACAATGCCCACGCAGGTGACTTGGAGCGTCAACCTGCCCACCAAGCGCATCCGCCTGATCAGCACAGGCAAGACCCTGCGATACAAGGTGCGTGACGGCCTGGTGACCGTCACGCTCCCCAAGAATTTGCCGCATCAGCCCTTCGCCCTCGAAATCGAGTAAGACAAGTTAACGCACGATGTGCTTCTTGCCTGCCTGGATGTAGATACCGGCGGGCAAGTTCTTTATTTCCACCTTGCCTAGGTTGATGCCAGTGAGAGTGTACACATTCTCGTTGGCAGTCATTGCGGCCTTAAGAGTGGTGACTGCTGTGGCCTCTGCCTCGACGATCTCGGTGGGGAAGATGGCGAAGCGCGTCATGTTCCACGTGAACACACCTGTCACATCCACTGTCTTGTCAACAAACTCCTCAAGGTCATAGCCACCGACATTCATCTGGTCAATAAGCTGGATGTTCTCGCCGTCGCTGGTGGTGATGAAGTAGAAGCGACTAGGCTTGGTGATGGTCACCGCCTCGACCTTGACCAGACGGCTGAAGTTGTCGTTGTTGGGAAGGGCATCAACTTCCATAGTGGTCGGCACGAGTGCGTTGCCACTGGTGATAGTGACATCGTCAAGCGAGGTCAGTGCGTCGTTGGCGGCGCAGGGGATAATGTGTTCCTCGTCAAAGTCGTCATGGTCGCGCTTGAGGCGGATGGTGCCGTTAAGCACGTCGCCCATGTTGACATTGATGTTGGCCGTTACCTGAACAGCGCCAGTAGCATCTTCAAGGAAACTCCCTCCCCAATATGCCCCATTGACTTGGGCATCGTTCAAGGTTAGAATAGCCGGAGTACCCACTTCCAGGGCGAGGAACTCGGCGATGTTGGCGCACTCGGCGTAGGTCGTTGTCGACGGTGTGTAGGTGTCGGCATTAGCCTCGTCGGTGGTGACAGTCATTGTGAGCAATAATGACTGGGTGTTGTACTCGTTGGCGGCATTCTCGTTGTCAAATGTGATTGCCGTCGAGTTGCCAGCCCACACATAATTCTCGGCATCGAGGGTTCCATTACCCTCATCGGCCTCAAGGAAGAACTTGTAGTTCTGCACAGTGAATGTGACACCAGTGATGGCACGACCCTCATCGGCAGTGAGCGTAATCTTTCCGCCCACTTGCAAGTATTGCACACCAGCATTGGTGCGCCACATGCGGTTGACCTTGACACCGTCAACGGCGGTGAGTACGACATCGCCTTGGCGAATTTCTTGACCACTGATGACACCTTTGGTGGCATCTTCCCAGTCGGCGGGAGTGGCTACTTCCAGGTTGAGGTTGTTATTGGCAAAGTCATAGAGGTTCTCTTGCGTCTCGGCTTGAGCAGTGAACCCCATCCATGCACCAGCCAGCAGTGTCAAAGCACTGAGTTTTGTAGAAATGTTTGTCATAATTGTTTATTTTAGTTGTTATACTAGATACACTAGAAAGACTAGAAGAGGCATCCTAGGGAGATGGTGGCGGTGTGGCGATTACTGCCTTGAAGATATTTGACATCCATCGCATGGGCGATTCGGTAGCCAGCTTGGGCATAGAGCCGCAGGTGCTGGTGAAGCAACGGCATGGACCAGCGCATAGTGATGCCACCGTGCACGCGGTCGGCGGTAAACCATTCATACTGTCGCATGAGCAGCTCGTTATGGTCGGCGACAGGAGCACTTTCTTGGATCACAGCCGTGTAGGTGCCGTCTTTTGCAGGTGTCCCGCCCCCGCCGCTCCAGCCGGCTGCGATAGCCAGCGACCACACATGGTCATTGTGTGCGAGCCAGTTGCGGCGCACCGACAGGATGATATCGGTCAACCTAGTCAACTGTTGGCGATAGTAAGGATAGAGACTCGCCGTGAGCGAGCGACGATAGTGATTGAGGCATGCTTGTGCTTGCCAGGTTGCAAGGCTGCGTCTGATGCCCCACTGAGCGTCATAGGTGATGTTGATGTCATTCACCTCTCGTTCGCCCGTCTGTCGGTCATCGTAATAGTTGATGTCGGTGACACCACCAGTGGTGACGATGCGATAGGTGCGTTCGTCATCCTGGATGGTCTCATGACTCCACTCTGCGGTGATGCGGTGAATCGTCGCACTGGTGGCATATTGCCACCATGAGCGCAGATGCCACTCGTTGCCCTTGTGGCGGTTGAAGTCGAGATGTGAGGGCGACTCCAAGCCATAGTGCCCATGCCGATGCATCCATTGCCACTCAATCACTGCGCTCCAGGGATTATTGGCAAATCCAGCCTGCAGCGCCACGCCATGACGCATGTCAAGCCAGGGTTTCTCGTGGTCGCTGCCCACATAGCCCTTGCCGTCGCTTTGTTCATCACGCCCGAAGGCTGCCCCCTGGTCAATGAGATAGCCATAGACGCGGTCGGTGCGACCGTATGTGCTGAATTGTAGTGCCTCGGTAGTGCGTTTCAACAGGTAGTTCGCACCGAAATGCCATCTGTCAACTTGCCAACTGCTCCCCACGCTGGCATCAAGCTGCATGAGTGTGTTGGTGTGCCTGGGGTCTTTCTTTTTGGCACTGCTGGCGGTGGCGTATGCAAAACGTGCACCCAGCGACAGTCCGCCCACTGTCATCACGCCCACCTCACCATCGAGGTAATAACGCTCTAGGCCAATGTCGCCGCGGGTCGAATCGTTGCACTCGATGATATCAAAGGGGCGGTCATCAGGACACATCCACACTGAGCCACCAGCTTGATGACCCCAGGTGTTGCTATACTCCATGGCGCCACGCAACACCACGCGGCGGCTCATACGGGCGATGGAGCGCACCGCGGCATCGATACCCCAACTTTCGGGAGCGGCATTAGACGATGCCAGATGCCCTTGTGCGATGCTCACACCCACGTGTGCATCGGCAAGCAAACGTTGGCTCGAATCGGTTGGCTGGTAAGTGGTGAGTGTTGCGGCATTGGTCGTGTGCAACCAAGAGTAGGCCGATAGTGCCTGGTCGTAGTCCAGCCACGTTTGTGCATGCCCTGCCACAGCAAAAGCCACCGCTACAGCAATCAAATATGTTCTGGTCTTTTTCATTCTCAATTAATGAAGTGAGCATTGTTCGCGTTCGACAAAGTCGTTAGTCGAATTGTTGGTGTCTTGATACACGGTGTGTCCCTGGCGTGTGCTTTCGGCCTCGTCGATGCGACGCTCCACACTGTGCCCCTGCCGCGCCGTCATGTAGACGGCACCCACATCTACCGCGCTAGTCAGCCGCTTGGTGGCCTCATCCCAGGCCGTGCTGAACACCTCGACGGCATCAAGGATATGGTCAACGGGTACCTTGCGACAGGCAAAGGTTGAGAGCGCACGACCCTCATCATACCACACTTGGCTCGCATCGTTGCCAAACTCTAGCGGGGTCATGCCTTCGGGAGGCGTGAAGATAAAGAAGGCGGGCGATGTGTTGCTCAACGGCCAAGCACTCTCCATCTGGTCGCCATAGCGAACGGCTTTAAGGTAATGGCTGGTGGGGATTGCCTCGCTGGGCGAGGGGTAGGCACTGGTGCTATTGTACTGCTCAATGTCAAAGGTGCAGTAATACTCTGGGCGAGCTAGATTGACACTATTGGTGTAGGTGAGCGTGTGATCTATGGCGCCATTGAGTGCAATCACCCGCTGCTCCCATGGCTCAAACACCACTTCATCACCCTGGAAGTACCAAAAACTGCTGGCGGCGGGGATAAAACCCTCGCTCTCATAGTTCAAATGCCCGCTCTCGTCATAGTTCATGTTGATGCCATAACTATTGTATGGGGTGCAGATGGCAAGACACAACCCTGGCAAGCTCACGCGCTCGCCACTGTTGTTGGCAAGGATGACATACTTGTCGCGGTAGAACCATCCCGAGCCATCGTCCTTCTGGCATCCACCTACATAGAGCTCGCGGATGATGACACTGCTCGAGGTGGCTGCCGTTAGGGGTAGGGTAACCGACAATGGCTTGTTGTAGCGAACCACCAGGTTACTCACCGACCCGTTGTAGATGGTGCGCCAACCCTCTATCGGGTGAGACACATGCGACACGGTGGCTTGATAGATGCCCACGGGTACCTCAAAGGTTGCAGTGCCTTGCATATCGGTCGGCCGGACAAAGATCATGCCGCGGCTATCGGTCACTTTTACCTCGATGCCTTCACGATTGGGTAACTCGCCTTCGACATGTATCACCAATTGCTGCGTGTCGTAGCCTGTAGGCTCGTCCAGCTCATTGCAGCACGACACTAGTATTATAGCCGCTACCGAGAGGACAAGTATTGTTTTGAACTTACATTTCATGTCTTTACAATTTTATGCGCAGTGACAGGCCGTAATAGAATGGCGGGATGTAGCCTGCGTTATAAATGGTGGTGCGCAGACCCGTCTGACGGTTCTTAATGCGTGCCATAGAATTCCAGAAGTTATTAGCTAGGAACGAGACGCTCACATGGTCGCCAATCTCCTTGGTGATGTTGAGGTTGCCCGATAGATAAGCGCTGATGCGGTCGGGGTTGAGGTTATAGTTATAGTTTGTCTTAACAACCATCGCAGCCAGTTCGTTAAACAGGGCTGGGTCGTTGTCGCGCGCCCAAGTGAACTGCTCGGCAAAGGGTATCTTGACATCAGGCTGGTTCCAGGTGGTATAATATTCTGGCCACAAGGCCACATAACAGTCACGCTCGTTGCCAGTGTAGGGAGTGCCGAAGTAGTCGGCAGGGTCTTTGAGCACATAGCCACGTGCCGCACCGCCCTTTCCTTGGCTAAGTGCACGGCGTGAGTCATAAAGCGTAGACTCTAGCCGTAGGCTGATAATCAGACGGATAGAGGGGATGTGCGTGACAATAGTTAGGTTGGTGTTCACTATGTCCGACATGCTGCCGTTGGGAACGGTGGCATAGGCATCGCCACCCAAGGCAGTGCCCGCATAGTAACCCACATATTGATAAGGTGTCACACCATCGCTCATCCATTGGGCGCTCGAAGGTTGAGAGGCAATCATCGTGTGCTCGAGACCATGGTAGTGGTAGTAAGAGCCGTCTAAGCGCAGCGTGGTGCGCAAGGCGGCAATCTGCTTGAAGTCGAGCGTCCAGTCAATGCCCGAGCGGTAGATGGTCGACCCGTTAACATAAGTTGAGTTGGCACAAAAGGTGTTGCGTGTGACATAGGGAAGGGTTTGAGGCGCTACTTGACCCGTACGGTCGTTGACGGTGACTATGCCGGTAGTGCGGTCAATCTCATAGATGCGGTCGGCCGAGGCAATGGGAAAATCGCCTTCGAGAGCGCTCTGTGAGGTGAAGTTGTAGCTATAGGGAACATAGACGTTTGTGCGCAGATAGGGGCGATGGGTGCGGGCAAAGAAGGCTCCTATCGATAGGGTTGCCACACGCATGTCGACCTCTCCCCCCAGCTCCAGTTGTTGGGCATACTGCCACTTGAGGCTAGGGTTGGTTTGCGCCTTGAATGGAATGACACTATAGGCATAGAACACCTTGTTGTCGGCGGTGGAGCCAGGGACGAAAGCGAGCCGGTCGGCATAATTGGGTGCAGGGTAAAGAATCTCGAACGACGGCAGCTTAACGCTTTTGCCCCAACCAGCGTAAGCACTGAGCCCTTGCACAACCCACTCATCACGACCACGCCACAGGGTGTACTTGAGGTTGACCCGCGGCGAGAATGAGGATATTGTACCATAGTGCGACTGGTTGATGTGGGTGATGTCGGCGCGTACACCCGCTGTGAGAGAAAACTCACCGCCACGCTCGTTGGTAGTGACTAGCATGCGGTCTTCGGCATAGAGGGCAACATTGTGCATCCACGGCAATTGGTCATAGCGGTACTCGCGCCACGTGGGGGCATAGCGCAGGTTGTCGTAGTAGAGCCCGCGCCCCTTGTTCCCGGTTGCGCTCCACTCAGCACCGGCCATGATGCGGTTGGTGAGGTGTGTGGTTTGCTGGTTCCATCGTGCCTTGAGTTTGAGCATAAGGCTTTGTGGCTTGTTGTCGCGGTAGCTCTTGACATACCAGTAGCCCGTGGATCCCAAGAGGATGGGAGCCGTCGGGTCTTCGTCATATTCGGTGGCGATATAGTAGCCCTCGTTGGTGGCATGTACTTGAGCCTGAGCACTACTACTGTTTTCATTGGTGTTGCTGGTGCGCAGTTTGTCGGCAACCGAGAAGTCGCCTTGCAGTGACAGTGACGTGAGCCAACGCTGGTCCAAGTTCCAGTCGATTTGCATCCCACCCCGTAACACACGGTCGCGGGCCTTGTTGTAGGTATCGACAAATTGGTCAGGGTCGGCCTTACTGTTAAAGCCACCCACGTTGCCGCCTAGGTTGACGTTGAGCATCAGTGGCTTGCCTGCTAGGGCGGTGGTCATGCGCCAGTTGAGCGACAGGGTGTTGCGTTGGTAGGCGGTATGAGGTGACGCTAGGCTGCTGTAGCTGCGGGTATGCTCTAGCGAAGCATTGAGCACACCACTGCGCAGGTCAAAGCCTTTGCTCACGGCCACTTGTTTGGTGTGGGGATTGGTGCTCAAGCTGATTTCCCATGGGGTATGTCCACGCTTGGTGTTGACCTTGACGATGCCATTGCTCAGGTCACCATATTCGACTGACGGAATGCCTGGAACGACCTCAATGCTTGCTACATTGGTCGAGGCGATGGTGCGCGTACTAGCACTGGTAGTCTCGCCCAGTTCGGCATTGTTCTGCAGCCGTTGGCCGTCGACCTCAATGGCCGTTCCAAAGGTGGCATTTCCCTTCTCGGTCGAAGTGGCTTCGGAGCGCAGGGCAATGCGCTGGTCGTTGATGAGCGAGGAGTTCACGGTCTTGCCGCCCGGCAGCAAGGTCATGATGTCACTCACATTGACTATTTGTTGGTTGTCCAGTGCTTGGCGGTCGATGACAAAACTGGTTGTGGCGTTCTCGGTCTTGCGCTGGGCGGTGACAATGACTTGCTCAAGTTGAAGGTTGGTGGGACGCATAATCAGGTGCAAGCGGTCGGGAAGATGGTCAGCGGTGAGTACCGTATCAATCGTCTCATACCCGACACAGGTAACACGCATTGCAATCTTGCCTGTCGTGCCAACTGCTATTGCAAACTGGCCGTCTTGGTCGGTCATGCACCATTGGTCGCCAGAGGGCAAAGCCACGGTGGCAAATTCGACGGGTGTTTTCCCGTCGGGTTCGCTAACTATGCCCCGCAACTTCTGCTGAGCAACTGCACCCATGAGGGTGAACATTAGTACCAACACGAGCAAATACCTGTGCTTCATTACTCAGCTGGTTTAACGTAAGGCTTCCGTTGTAGACGAGCGCCCGAAAACATGTCAATCTCTCCGACCAAGTCTTTCTCGGCATGCACATAAGGGATGTCAAGGGCTACAACCCAGTGTATCTCCTTGCTGCTGGGAAAACGATAGGTGTAATCCAAGTCCTGCTGGTCAGCTGCAGTCCATTGTGCAGGCAGTTCGTCGGCTTCTAGAGCCCAAGTGTCCCAGTTCTGACACAAGAAGTACATATAGCGATGTCCTGAGTCTCCACCAGCATGGCCGCTCTGAACACCATAGTACCAAGTCTGGTCGGTACCCCAATAGGCATAGCTAGACGCATCACCAGTGTATTCCATAATGGTGACGGGGTGTTGGTCGTCGATGAGCAGGGTGACGGAACCTTGTTGTGTGTCGTCATCGTAGGCGTAGCGCAAGCGGAAGTTGGCATCATATTTCAAACCCTTGCGGTGTGCGACCGAGTCAATGTGGCAGTAGATGTATTTTCCATAGTCAGGCGAATCGGGCGCGGGGAGAACGGCATGGTAAGGCATTGACACGGCTTGCATGACCATGATGCCCTGTTCGTTGGGTTCGCCATTGGGACTAGCAACCAGGTACCAATCACCGGCAAACTGCTCATAATAGTTCATCTCACCATAGTTCATCTCTACGATGCTGTCAGTGGGAATACTCATCGCTACCTCGCCGTGCTCAATGACATTGAGGTAGTAGACGGTCTTTCCGCCCACAGTGGCCTTGTCGTAGTTGAAGCGTTGTACCAGCGTGTCGGGAAAGATTTCTTGTGTACCGTTGCGCAAGGTGATGGCGGTGCGATATACACCAGTGCCAGCAGAACATGTCGAGATGCTCAGTGCAGCGAAAGCCGCCATCGCGGCGGCATGAAGAGTAATGATTTTCATATAGGTCTTTCTTGCTATTTCCAAATTGCAAAAATACGATGAAAGACCAAAGCCGAAAAATCCCTAATATCGGGGATTTTTCGGCTCTTTTTCGCTATTATTGGTTAGTTGGCTAGTCAGCGTAGTGGATAGGAACTTGCCGTATCAAGCTTTGCTCGAGCGAAATGAGCGTCTCGGTAGCCATCACGCCAGGGATGTGTTGAATCTTGCCGTTGAGCAATTCCATCAGGTGCTGGTTGTCGCGGGCATAAAGCTTAATCATCATCGTGTAACTGCCAGTGGTGAAGTGAACTTCTACAACCTCAGGAATCTTCTCGAGCTCGGGCACGACAGTCTTGTACATCGAACCGCGCTCCAGTGTCAGGCCAATGAAAGTACAGGTGGTATAGCCCAGTGTCTTGGGGTTGACAATGTAGCCCGAACCAGCAATGACACCCACATCAATCATGCGCTGGATGCGCTGATGAATGGCCGCGCGCGACACGCCACACTCGACTGCAACATCCTTCGACGGGATGCGAGCATTTTTCATAATGATGTCCAAGATTCTCTTGTCTAGGTTGTCTATTCTTTCCATATGAATAACCATTTTAAAGATTCCCTTGCAAAATTACAACAAATTCTGCTACAAGCCTACAGATTTCCGCTAATTATTTCCAGTATATAATGTTAAAGTTTGTTAACAATTTTCTGCGTAGACTAAATAATAAACCACGAATCACGCAAAAACATAAGTCTTTTCGCGCAATTCGTGGTTCTAATAACGATGCAGGGAAAAAGATTACATGGTAGTTCCTAAATCTTTAACCCTTAAAAAGAGATTTACTTCTTCTGCTCCTGCTTTCCAACAGTTTCCATCTCGAAGACGAGCGTCTCGTTGGAACCGATGGTCGGCTCACGACCCTCAGGACCATAGGCCAGGTCGCCAGGAATAATAACCTCGACCTTCATGCCAGGCTTCATCAGCTTGATCATCTCGGCAAAGCCGGGAACCACTTGGCTGGTCTGGAAGGGAACAGGCTCCTTGCTCGAATCAAACTCCTTGCCGTCGATGTGCTTGCCCACATAGTTGACCATCACCACATCCTTGTCGGTGAAGTTCTCGCCCTTACCCTCGGTGATCACCTTGTAAACGATGCCGCTGGGGGTCTTCTGGTAACCAGCTTCCTTGGCCTTCTTGGCAAGGAATTCCTCACCATCCTTCTTGTTCTTGATGGCTTTGGGATCTTTAGCCTTTGCCTCGGCTTGAGCACGCTTCAGTTGCGACTCGATGTCCATGTTTTTCTGCATCATCTGCTCCTGGTTCATAGTGCTGTCGGCAAGCAGAGCCTTTTTGAAGGCTTCCATAAACTTGCGCTCGTTGATTTGAAGGCTGTACTGCTGCTTCATACCCTGGAACATGCCCATGATTTGGTTGCCAATCTGCTGGCCAGCCATGAAGCCATGGTTGGCAGTGTCGGCCTTCAGTGCGGCCTCAACGCCCTTGATGACCTCTTCCATCTTGATGGTCGAGTCCATGGCAAGCTGCTGCTTGAAGTTGGCACCCATCAGTTCACCGATGTTCATACTCACTGAGTCGGCCAGCGGGCCACCCTCGGCGGTGTTACCGCCCTTCTCGTTGCAAGCTACAAAGCCAATAGCCATGGCGCCCACGAGAACATAAGATAAAATCTTCTTCATTGTTTAGTTAATTTAATGTATTGTTTTATAATTCTTTAATTCCTAAAATTCTTGATAAAAGAATCGTTTATTTCTTGTTCACCTTAATAAGTTGCACATCAAAGATGAGCGTCGAGTTGGGCTGGATGGGGCCCGTTCCGTGCTTGCCGTAGGCGAGGTTGCTGGGGATGAACAGACGCCAGGCCGAACCTTCGTTCATCATCTGAAGACCCTCGACCCAACCAGGAATCACTTGACCCACGCCGAAGGTAGCGGGCTCGCCGCGCTCGACCGAACTGTCAAACACCGTGCCGTCAATCAGGCGGCCAGTATAGTGTACGGTCACAGCATCGTTGATGCCGGGCTTGGGACCTGTACCTTCCTTGACAATCTGATACTGCAGGCCGCTGGCAGTGACGTGCACGCCCTCTTGCTTGGCGTTGTTCTCGAGGAACTCGCGACCCAACTTCTCGTTCATCTCCGAGCCCTTCGATTCCAGTTCGGTGAAGAAGTCGGTGACCACTTTCTTGGCCTCCTCAAACGACATCTGTTTTTCCTTGCCCTCATACACGGCTCGCAAGCCTTCGGCAAA
Source organism: Muribaculaceae bacterium (assembly GCA_016290765.1). Taxonomy (GTDB): domain Bacteria; phylum Bacteroidota; class Bacteroidia; order Bacteroidales; family Muribaculaceae; genus Sodaliphilus. The sequence continues at coordinate 3,710 of JAEEVE010000015.1, read as the reverse complement.
GTCCTCTACATTGAGTTCCTGAATGCCAGAACCCAAAAAATTGTTGGCCATACTCAGGCCCAGTGCGTAGCTTAATTTATCCATTAGTCTTTTGTTAAATGCACAATGATTTCATTTGACGCAACTTGCGTGCTTTCCAAAAATCTTGCAAAGGTAAGTGTTTTTCTTGGTTTGGATTTGTTTTTACCGTGAAAAAATCGTAACTTTGCCTATTCAATTACTCTAAAGCAACAAAATTATGAAGAAATTAGTGGTATCTACTGGAGCCGGCATCAGTGCCGAGAGTGGAATGATGACTTATCGCGACGCGGGAGGTCTGTGGGACAACTATCCTGTGATGGAGGTGGCGAGCGCCGAGGGTTTCGCCGCAAACCCACCGCTGATTCATCAGTTTTATAGCAACATGCGCAAGAAGATGACCGAGGGCGTCATGCCCAACGCCGCCCACAAGGGGCTGGTCGAGCTGGAGAAGGACTTCGATGTGCATGTGATTACGCAGAATGTCGATGACCTGCACGAGCGCGCTGGCTCGAAGAACGTGCTGCACCTGCATGGCGAACTCATGAAGGTGCGCTCGATGCGCCACCCCGAGCGCGTCTATGCACTGCCCTGCGAAGAGCTCACCGACAAGGGTCTGGAAACCACCGTCGACACGCGCGACCCCTACGGCGATGCGGTGCGTCCACACATCGTGTTCTTCGGTGAGAGTGTGCCCAACTTCGAGCCCGCATGCCAACTGGTGCAGCAGGCCGACATCCTCGTCATCATCGGCACCTCGCTTGTGGTCTATCCCGCTGCCGCCCTGCTGCAGTATGCCAAGCGAGGTACACCTATATATTATATAGACCCCAAACCCGCTTCTGTACCCTCGTGGGTCACCGTCATCCCCAAGAAAGCCACCGAAGGCGTCGCCGACCTCATCACCCTCCTCCGCCAGTAAGACATAAGGTCTAGATATTAAGACACAAGAACATAAGGACATATGCAGCAATACTGCAAAACTCTTTTGTCCTTTTGCCCTAATGACTTTTGCCTTGGATTTCGACATTTTTGTAGTTGTGCTGGCAATATCCCAGACTTTTTATTACCTTTGCAGCAATAAAATGATAATATACAATCATGGAGTATCTTGTTGAAATATCTCAAGAACAACAAATAATGGCATTTGTGGCTTCCTGTATTGAAAGTGTTGCGCGGTTTCTGAATATAGACTATGCTGAAGCGTTCAGGAAAATGAAGGGTGTGGGATTGATAGAGCATTATATTTTGCCCCACTATGACACATTGCATACCGAGAGCCGCGAAAACCTAACCAAAGGACTTGTCGAATGCCTAAATGAATGGGAGAGAAAGAAATGAACCTATTGACAGTATATCATGGGGGTACAGATATCATTGAGCGACCAATATGCTTGATTGGTAGACCCAATCTAGACTTTGGTCGTGGGTTTTATGTCACCGATTTGCGCAAACAAGCTGTACAATGGGCATTGCAAATGTCTACACGAAGAAGGCTCCCTCCTGTACTAAATCGATATTTGCTCAACAGGGAAGCTATTCTTTCTGAAGCGAGATCCAAAGTGTTTAAAGCTTATGATGCTGATTGGTTGATGTTTATCGTTGCTAACCGCAAAGGAGAAGAGATCGCGAATGCATATGACTATATCGAGGGTGGGGTTGCCAATGACCGTGTTATTGATACAATCAATCTTTATATGGCTGGGTTGATGGACGTGAACACCGCATTGATACGTTTGGCACAACACCTGCCCAACAACCAGATGTGCCTGCTTAACCAAGAGTTAACCGATAAATACCTGATTTTTGATGGAACAGAATGCATTGAGTGATCCCGCCAAAGGAACCGTAATTCAAGAAATCATCTTGAGCAACCAGATTGGGGCCATTTCTGTTGAATTGGCCCGCCGACTCAACATAGAGCCTATTAGGGCACTGGAATTATTTTACGAAAGCAAGACTTGTGCCAATCTTCACAACCATGAGACGGGACTATATCTCTATGGCGACCTTTATCTTGCTGATGAGTTCATGCTAGAGTGTGCCCACCCGGTCAGTTAAGATGACAATGCTAATGAAGCGGTCAAACAAGCTATTGCGAAGCATATTTGTGTTTATGATGCTGGCGGTTGCTAGTCTGGCAACCCTCGCCACCGAAGCAGCGGCGCGGGTGCAGAACTATGACCGCTGGAAAGACCTGCCCAATCAGACGCTACTCGACATGGGAAATGAATTTTGGCATGTCGATGAGATTGACAGTGCCCTTGTGTGTTTCATGATTTTGTCCAATCGCTATAACGAGAAACTGTCAGAGAAGGAAAAGAAATATAGTTGTGGTGCGACCGTTGGTGTGGCGAACCTATATCTGCAACAATATTTTGACTATCAGATGGCGAATCGCTATATTCTCAAAGCAGAAAAAATTGCGACGAGCAATCATTTTGAGAAACAACTTGCCCATATCTATATTGCTAAGGCAATACTTTCAGATGAATTGAACAATCTGAGCGACAACTATCAAAGTCGTCCCAATCTTATGCCTTGGAAAAAAGCCTACCAACAAGCCGTCAAAAGCCAAGAAATGGAAGGTGCATGCATCTGTGTGGCCACCCTTATATCGCTAGCGGTAGGCAATGGGCTGGGTAATGAAATTGAAGAGGAATTAAAGGACTTCAATAGAATCGACATCCCAGATAGCATCCCTTATAAAAACTTTGTCATAAACTTATGCTCGGGTGCCACTGCGTTCGCCCACAAAGATTACGAGCAAGCCTTAAAAATCTTCAAAGACCTGTCGCATGTCACTATTCGCGACATTCATCCTTCGAATTCTGCCAAATTTAATATTGTATCCTTATCATTACAAAGTGTCGTGTTGGACTCGTTGCATCGTGACGTTGAGGTTCTGCAAGCATTCAAAGAAATTGAAAGAATAACAACCGAGCAACATATTGATGACCAGAGTATTAATGCCTTGGACTTAATTCGTGGTTATTACACTAATCATGGCAATACGGCCTTGGCCCAGGAATATGAGCTGAAGTATTACAAGGCAAAGGACGAGTTTATCAACCGCAGCAAATTGCTGAGCGTAGAGCAACAACAATTCCTGCTTGAGTTGGAGGAGATGGGCGAAGAGGTCAAGGACTTGGAAGCGCAGAAACGCGTGCGCGATGTCGTGCTCGTGAGTGTAGCCCTGCTTGCATTGTTGTTGATAGGCTTCTTGATATATTTGTGGCGCAACTATCAGAGCACCAAACAGCGCAACCTGGTGCAGTACCAGCGAATTCAGGAGTTGTTGTCGTTGGAACAAGAACGAAACAGACAAGGAGAGAAATACAAGAGCAGTCCGATGGATGACCCTGCCAAGGATGAGTTGCTGCAGCGCGTCTACGCCGCTATGGAGAGCCATCAGGCAGTATATGAAGAAGGTTTCACCCTTGACCAGTTGGCGCAGTTGGTAGGCGCAAACCCGAATTATGTGTCGCAAGTCATCAACGAGAAGAAGGGGTGTAACTACAACAACTTTCTCAATGAGTACCGCGTCAAGGAGGCGTGCCGCCGCCTGAGCGACCCTGAGACTCGCGGCACTTACACTGTCGAGGCCATTGGTCAAAGCGTGGGGTTCAAGTCGCGCACCAACTTCACCGCCATCTTTAAGAGATTCACCGGCATGACTCCCGCCGCCTATC
>JAEEVE010000219.1 GCA_016290765.1 Muribaculaceae bacterium | reverse complement strand
CAGTAAAAGAGATAGCCAACAATGATGGCCTTCATGCTGATGATTGGGTAGATTGGTTCAAGAACTACGACCTCTCAAAACCGCTCGCAATTATTCACTTCACAAAATTCAGACATTAAATGACTATCCTAGTCATTATTATCATCATCATCGCTGCAATCTTTGGCGTCATCTTGGCAGGCGCAATGATCTACGCGCTCATCATCTTCCATCACGAGCACCGATGGGCGCAAATCAAATCCGACAAGTACAAACAATTCAACCAAGACAACAATGAGCAAGAAGAAAGCGCCGATATTGAGGCTGAAGGCGGTGTATGAGGGAGCCGCCATGAGACAGGAGCTGGAGAACATGCGCAGAGCGCAGCAGACCCTGAAGGACTGCGGGCTTGACATCGAGTCCAGCAAGATGCAGCAGAAGATCAACAAGATGAACGCGACCATCAAGGACAAGGTTGACGAGGCACTGAGACAGCGCAGCGCACTCATCCGTGTGTTGCTTGCCGCGTTTGCCGCTGGTGACATCGCCACCACGATGGCCGACAACCTTGAGGAAGTGTTCCGTTCGCTCGCCTTTGGCCAGGATGGTGAGGGCGGCAAGGCGGTAGCCGAGCTGTTCAGGCTGCAGGCAGAGGAGTGGAACAAATGTGTGCAGATGGTGGACGGCAATGGCGAGAGCGAACGAGTGTCGATGTACTACGCTGACATGGCCGAGGAGATTGTAGGCACTGTCGTTCCCGTGATCTACAAGATTGTGGACAAGTACATGAACTCAAAGGATGGGGAGAAGATTTTGTAGTTAAGAGTTGAGAGTTGCAATACATTAACAAATTATTTTTCAAAAAATTTAAATCACTATGGAATTTAACAAGAAATTTTACATCAAATGCGCAGCCGCAGTAGTTGCGCTAGTGGCACTAATTTCAAGCATCTATTATATTAGCCCAGGTTTTCGTGGCACATTGGTCACGTTGGGAAATGTTCATCAGTCATCGTTTAATAACGGCATCGGGTTTAAATGGCCGTTTATCTCGTCAATGAAAGAGACTGACGTAAGGACACAAGTGCTTACTGACACAGCCATCACTTACACAAAGGACATTCAGACAGCTACAATCGGCTTTACGATGACTTACAATGTGGTTCCAGAAAATGTGCATAGCTTATATGAAAAGATTGGCACTGACTATCGCACAAAACTTATCATTCCCTATCTACAGGATGCCATCAAGGATGTTGTTGGTGGTTGGGTCGCGCAAGACCTTGTGGCAAATAGAGACAAGGCACGAACGCAAATCATGTCGGTGTTGCAGCACAAGATTGATAAGCGTTATATCCAAAATATCTCGTTTCAAATCACCAACCTTGACTATTCAGACAACTTTGAGCAAGCTATCGAGAACAAGGTTATTGCTGAGCAGAAGGCTCAGGAAGCCGTAAACAACACCAAGCGCATCCAAGAGGAAGCCAACCAAAAGGTGATTTCTGCAAAGGCTGATGCCGAGGCTATGTCCATCAAAGCCCAGGCACTTGAGAAGAATCAAAGGCTAGTCGATTATGAGGCAGTTCAGAAATGGGACGGCAAGATGCCTCAGTATATGCTTGGTGGAAGTGCGATGCCATTTATCAATTTGAAATGACCATATATGAAACGGGAGATTATTATGAAAGGGAGAAGATTAACACAAGAGCAGATTAACGACATCGTCTATATGAGCAAAGAAGGGACGACTCAAAAGAAAATCGCAGAACTTGTAGGTGTGACTCAAGGATGCGTGTCGCGTGTCATCAAGAAGTACTGCCGACAACCAGAGCAGACGCAGCCCGACCCAGCACCCGACGCTTGGAGCAAGCCTCTCAACCAGTGTCATCCGCGCGAAATCTTCGACTACCTGCGCTCGCTAGGTTACAGTGGGGATTTGCTATATACAAAAAAGGTGACGATATGAAAGGAGAAAAAGATTCTGAAAGCAGACCCACAATCAGTTATGAGCAGCTACTAGACGCTCTCAGAACAATCAAGCCACTACAAGAACTTGCCCCAGTTGATGCTTATGTCTTAGGGGCAAGAGCAGGGCATAGCGCGACGATGTACAAGACCATCAAGTTTTTGGAAGAAGGCAATCTCGGTGTTGACAGACTTGAATTGGTGGAGAACTATAAACGTTGGATGAATTATGAAACGTGAGATTATCATTACCGGTGGCGACGAGAGCGAGGAGTTGAGCATGGCTTTCGTGATAGATGGTGAGAAGGTGGCTTTCAAGTCGCTGACTGACGAGGAGATTGACGAGTTTGCTGCGATGATATTCGCCTTCAGCGACTACTTCAGCAACATCGCCAGTACTGCTGGGCTTGAGGTGTTTAATGCTAACTGACAAGATAATTAGGCAAATTTGCAATGATGGTGATGGGAGATGAGAGTAATTTTGTGGGTTGTAGTATGCGAGTCAAGACCGACATCAGCATCAGGGGCAGCAATGTGCGCATCAGTGCGCGTGCCGCCAGGGAGCTTGGTCTGGGGCGAGGCATGGTTCTCGCTCTTCACTGGGCTGGTGATGATGTCTACTTGCGGGCGATGGCTGACCCCGACGGCAAATACTACGGCCATGTGTACCTCACCCACGGCGGCTGGCGTTGCAGCAACATCCGTTTGGCCAGGGAGCTGACACGGATGGAGACACCGACTGCCGTGTACCGCTGCGGCGAGTGTGTGGAGATCAATGGCGAGCGAATGTTGTCAATCATAACAAGAAAGAATTATGCAAAGTGTTAATGTTAACCTGGGTGGCGTGACCCGTGTTCCCGACGACGTGACGAACAAGAACGGCGAGCTCTCGGTTGCGCTGAACCTTGCCAGCGACGGCGACGGCCTGAAGATGCTTGAGAAGCCAGTTGCTGTGTTTAACTTGCGCAGTGGCGAGGTGGTGTTGTGCGTACATCAGAACGACGGGTACAAGCACTACATCACGACGTATAACGGCAAGTTGTGGTGGCGCGATAATGTGTCGCCCTACACACCCGTCGAGATAGGTGCCACTGACGCTACCCAGGCGACCGTGATGGGCAACACCATCATCACGCAAGGGACGACGATGGAGTACTGGTTGTGGAGCGAGGAAAATGACGAGTACAAGGCTCTTGGGCAAAGACCTCCGATGGTGAACATCCAGTTTAATCTGGAGAGCGAGATGACCGTTTATCCTGGATTGACCACCAGCGGCAGCACGGCCACCTGGGCAGACCCGATAGAGATATGGGACTGGTATTACTCTGATGATGTTCCCCTGCCTTTCGCGAATGCGGTAAGTGACACGCACGCCTATCGTTCGAGGATGACCGAGGACTCGATAGTCCTGCCGAAATCGGCGAACGTGGACACCATCTTCTATCGGGACCATCCCGAACTGTTTGACTTCTCGCTAAAGAACGCGACCGGCAAAAGCAACGAGAGCGACTCGGAGATAAGCAGGTGCGTCGAGAACCTGACCGACGCATCGCTTGCCTGGGTGAACAAGTTCATCGCCAACAAGGCCAACGCGGAGAACAAGTTTATCTTCCCGTTCTTCATCCGCTACTGCTACGAGCTGTACGATGGGAGTCAGATCATGCTGAGCGACCCCGTGCTCATGATCCCCAGCACACACGCTCCGCAGTTTGTCATCGGCGACCTAGACCTCAAGCTCCAGGGATTTGACTACAACCTCACGGGTGATGGTATGCCGCCCGTCATAACCGGCTACGACCAGGACACCTACGCGAAGGTGGCCATGTGGATAAAGGGCCGCATTTTTGGTGTCCTGAGCACGCTCAAATATCACCTCAAAAAGCCTGCTGGGAACTATAGCGAATGGAGCGACCTCATCAAGTGCATAGGCTTCTATGTGACACCCCCGATCTACACCTATGACCAGGCTGGCAAGGTGTACGGGTGGAAGGAAGTCACCGACGACTGGGCTGGCCACTGGAGCGAGGGATACTTCAACAGTACGCACAAAGGCAGGGTAAGTTTCAAGACCCTGTTTGACATGATTGTCCAACCCACGCCAGGAAGCGCGACCCCTCCCACCGGGGGTGCTGGCTACGGCGACCGTAACCATTTCGTGCTCAAGATCCCTGAGCATAGCAACGAAGACATCCGCAAGGCAGCACTGAACGCAGGGCAATACTACAAGATTGCCGAGATTGACTTCGCCGATTTTGTTAACGGCACCTACAACACCAGCACGTTATACTATGAACCTCTGGATATCAACAAGCATGCCCTTGAGACGCTCACCAACCAGCACCAACTGGTGGAGGAGTATACCGGTGGCGACACGCTGAGCGCGAACGTGCAGTATGTCTACAACAGACGTGAACACATCGCTGATGTCACTCGGGCGTTTCATCGTCCATTCAGCCCGTGGCTTCAGGTCAATGGACGCATTATAGGGACGAACGAGACTTACGAGACCGCGTATTCGGAGACCGTCGTGGTCAACGAGGACGGGAAGCATATCCTCGACAGCGGCCAACTGGGTCTCCCGCTTTCAACCTACCAGCCATTGCCTGCTTTCCTGTTCTACTCGAACGCGCAAGCAAGGAATCTATACCTTGACTGGGTCGACAGCAAGACCTATCTCTACTCGCTGACCAAGCATCCCGCGCTTAACGGCGCGTACTGGATGAGCGGCCTTTTGTGGACAGACGACACGAGCTACTTGGACGGCGAGGGAGTGGAGATCTCGACAGACATACCAGCGGAGACGGGAGGCACCGTGCGCAAATCAGGCGAGGTGTGGACGAGCAATGTTGAGAATCCCTTTGTGTACCAGGCTGGGAATGTGAACCAGGTGGGCGATGGTGTTATCAAGGCATTGAGGGCTGCCGTGGCTCCGCTTGCCGAAGACCAGCATGGCTACGCGCCCATGTATGTGTTTACCAGTCAGGGCGTGTGGGCGATGACCTTCAGCAAGGATGGCACACCCGCCGCCATCGACCATGTGTGCGGCGACATTATCACCGAAGGCACTGAACCCTTGAGCCTGAGCCAGTCGTGCCTGGTGATGACCGACCGAGGGCTGCTTGCGTTGACCGGTCGAGCCGTGAAGGACTTGAGCGAAAGGATTGACGGCACATTTACCGCCATTACTTTGGAAGGCGGTGTGCTTGCCCTGGTGGGCATGAATCTTCTGCCCTATATCGCTTCGCTCCAAGCCCCGCTGCGTGGTCAGGCTTGCAAGATGT
>JAEEVE010000218.1 GCA_016290765.1 Muribaculaceae bacterium | reverse complement strand
TACCTGCGCGAGCGGCTGGGCGACAGCATCTTCATCGACTTGTCGATTGCGCCCCTGTTCCCCTATCAGTTTGCCGACGCGCGCCGCATCAGCTGCGACGCTTGGGGCGAGATGTGGCACACGAGCTACATGATGAACAGCTTCTCGTTTGGATGGTGGCTTGATCGCCTGTACTCGTTCAACGACCCCGACCACCTGGTGATGGGCAACCGCAGCGACGCTGAGAACATCTCGCGCATGACCACAGCGGTGGTGACGGGCTACTGCATTCTGGGCGACAACTTGAGCACCCGCGGCTCGTATGTGGGCACCGCCATCTCTCAACAGAAAGCCAAGAAATATGCCACCTATGAGCGCATCAACGACCTGATTGCCATGCGCCTGCATTTCCGTCCCGCCTACGGCCACCAGCTGTATGGCGCCAACAACTCGGTGGACCTGTTCTATGCCGAGGCCGAGGACTCGTATGTCGTGGTGCACTTCAACTACAGCGTGGGCGACAAGAGCATCGAGCTGGACCTGTCGAGCCTGGGCATCGACGCCAGCGAGATCGACGCCAGTCGCAGCCTGGAGTGCTGGACAGGCACAGCTGTCAACCTGAGCGATGGCAGGCTAGTGTATACCCTGCTCAATGACCGTGCGAAGGTGTTCAGACTGTACAAAAAGAACTTATAGTAAAAAAACAATATCATCATGAGCAAGATTGAAACACGATTGAAACGAGTGGGAGCCTCGTGCCTGGTGCTGGTGACCCTGTGCCTCGCGTTGGCTTCGTGCAGCGACGACGACAAGCCCTCGTATGCGCCCCACGACCCCAACAAGGCTATTACGCTGACCGACTTCTATCCCACCACAGGCGGCGTCGCCACCAAGGTGATTCTGAACGGCGACAACTTTGGCACCGACGCCGACAAGATCAAGGTGTACTTTAACAACAAAGAGGCCGCCGTGATCGAGGCCATCGGCAACAAGATTTATGCCATCTGCCCGCGCAAGCCTGGCGACGGCGACGAGAACAACATCGTGCACTGCACCGTGGCTGTTGAGATCGGCGGCAAGCGCGTGGAGTATCCCACGAAGTTCACCTATCACATCCAGACCGTGGTGACCACGGTGTGCGGCATCGTGGGCGCCCCCGACGACATCGTCACGGGCAACCTGGCACAAACCTCATTGCCTCTGGTGACCTATCTGGCTGTAGACAATGACAATAACATCTTTGCCAGCCTGCGTAACCGCAACAACTACTATCACGAGAACAAGGTGATTCTGGTCAACGAGGACGAGGACATCAGCCGACTGCTCATTCCCGACACGGGCGCGCCACTGAACCAGCCCTGTATGCTCGACGACGGCAAGACGGTGTATATCCCCACCGACAACGGCCTGGAGTACTGGACGATGTCGAGCGAGAACATGTGGAGCCCCATCAAGCTCTCGTTCAAGCCCAACACGGGCCAAACCATCACGATTGACTTCAAGCACTCGTTTGCCATGTGCCTTGAGGACGGCCACATGTATATCCGCGCCAAGAACGGCATCCTGTACAAGGTAGACCCCAAGACGAGCATCACCACCCAGGTGACCAACGGCCTGATGTCGGGCAGCGACTCCTACATGGCGTTCAGCCGCAAGAACCCCGCGCTGCTGTACCTTGCCTACACCAACAACCACTGCGTGTATACCTATAACATCAACACCGGCGAGCACAAGCTGCTGGCAGGCATCTCGGGCCAACCCGGCTATATCGACGGCAATGGAGCCGCCGCGATGTTCAACGAGCCACGACAGCTGATTCTGGACGAAAACGATGACATGTACATCGCCGACACCAACAACCACATCATCCGCAAGGTTACCAGCGACGGTAAGGTGAGCACGGTGATCGGACAGCCCGGCAAGAGCGGCTACCAGGACGGCAGCCCCGAAGACGCCTTGTTCAACCGCCCCTTTGGCGTGTGCATCAACAAGGAGGGTATCATCTACATTGGCGACTATGAGAACCAGTGCATCCGCCGCCTGGCCATTGAGTAACGAAACAAGACTAATGACGATATGAAAAAAGTAATCCTCTTCATCTTGCTGCTCGCCGCCAGCATGTCGGCGCTAGCGCAGCAACTGACCGTGTCGGGAACAGTCCACGACGAGAATGGAGATCCGTTTCCTGGCGTGGTGGTGTTTGCCAAAGACCGCCCGGGTGGCGGCACCATGACCGATATTGACGGTAAATTTACGATCAAAGTTGGCAAAAACGATATCCTCGTGTTCTCGTCGATTGGCTACGAGAAGCAAGAGGTTGCCATCACCCAGAACCAGAGCGACCTGCAAGTGCAACTGGAAACCAGCTCGACGATGCTGCAAGAGACCGTGGTGGTGGGTCTGGGACGCCAGCGCAAAATCAGCACAGTGGGCGCCATCACCGCCGTCGACACCAAAGACCTGCAAGTGCCTGCAACCAACATCCAGAACATGCTGGGCGGACGTGTGCCGGGCGTGATCTCGATTCAGCGCAGCGGTGAGCCTGGCAAGAATATCTCGGAATTCTGGGTGCGCGGTATCGGCACCTTCGGCGCCAACAGCAGCGCACTGGTGCTCATCGACGGCCTCGAAGGCAACCTAAGCGAAATTGACCCTGCCGACATCGAGTCGTTCTCGGTGCTGAAAGATGCTTCGGCGACCGCCGTCTACGGTGTTCGTGGCGCTAATGGCGTTGTGCTGGTGACCACCAAGCGTGGTACAGCCGATCGCCTTCAAATAACCGGACGCGTCAACTTTACCGTGTCACACTTGACCAATATGCCCAAGTACCTGGGCTCCTACGAATATGCCAAGCTGGCCAACGAGGCTCGTCAAGTGCGCGGCAACCTGCCTCTATACAGCGACATCGAGCTTGATATCATTAAATATCATCTGGACCCTGACCTGTATCCCGATGTGAACTGGCAGAAGGAAATTTTGCACAAGAACTCGCTGGCGCAAACCTATTTTATCAATGCACGTGGTGGCGGCTCGCTAGCTCGCTACTATCTGAGCTTGGGCACCAGCTATGAGAGCGCAGCCTATCGCCAGGACAAGGAATCAAAATACTCGGCTGCCGTGGGATATCGCACCATCAACTATCGCGCTAACCTGGACATCAACTTGACCAAGACCACACAGCTCTACTTTGGAGCCGACGGTTTTGTCTCGATCAAGAAAGAGCCAGGCAACAACGACACCGACGCTCTGTGGGCTACGCAGCGCAATCTGACGCCCATCACGATTCCCACACGCTACTCGACGGGTCAGCTGCCCGCTTATGGCACCAACAATGCCTATTCTCCCTACGTGATGCTCAACAACACGGGTATGACCAACATACGCCACTTCCGCGGCAAAGCGACCCTCGAGATCAAACAAGACCTCTCGATGTTGCTCGACGGCCTGAAGCTGCGCGCTCAGGGAGCCTATGACAACTCGTCAAGACTGAAGGAGATTCGCTCCATTTTGCCCGAGATGTACTATGCCTCAACACGCAAGTACACCGGTGAGCTGGGTATTGTCAAACGCGTTGACGCTCAGCCGGCAACCTATAACCACGAGGACGAACAGTACTACAAGTGGCACTTCGAGACCACAGCGACTTGGGACAAGATTGTGCGCGAGGATCATCGCATCGGCGTGCTGGCCTATTATTACATGAGCAGCGAGCAGACAATGAACCGCGACATTGACAACCGTGACGCCACGCTGCGCTCAATGTATGCCATTCCCATTCGCTATCAAGGTTTATCGGGCCGCATCACCTATGGCCTGAAGGACACTTATTTTATTGATGCGAACTTTGGTTACACTGGTTCGGAAAACTTCCAAGCAGGCCACCGCTTCGGTTTCTTCCCCTCGGTAGGTTTGGGCTGGGTTCCCACGAGCTACGAATGGGTTCGCAACAAGATGCCTTGGCTGAGTTTCCTGAAAATTCGTGCATCTTATGGTACTGTGGGTAACGACCGCCTGACCAACGAGCGCTTCCCCTATCTGACACTGATGCAAGTGAGCGGTGGCGGCGGTGGCTGGGGTAGCACCAGCGGCTACATCACCGAGGAACGCGTGGGTGCCGACAACCTGCGCTGGGAGCGCGCCAAGAAAGCCGACATCGGTATCGAGGGCAAGTTGTTCCATGAGCGCCTGGAATTTGTGGTCGACTTCTTCCGTGACCAACGCGACGGCATTTACCAGCGCCGCTCGCAGATTCCTGGCTATGTGGGCCTGATGCAGATGCCTTTCGGTAATGTGGGTAAGATGAAGAGCTATGGCTCGGACGGTAACATCTCCTATCGCCATGACTTTGGCAAAGACTGGTCCATCACAGCTCGCGGCAACTTCACCTACTCGGCCAACAAGGTCGAAAACTGGGAGCAAGCCGAGCAACCCTACGACTATCAGAATTATACGGGCTATGTGAACAACGCCTTCCGTGGCTATATTGCCTTAGGCTTGTTCCGCGATGAGCAGGATGTTGCCCAAAGCCCACGTCAGACCTTCGGCAGCTACATGCCTGGCGATATCAAGTATAAAGATGTCAATGGTGACGGTATTATTGACGAGGATGACAAGGTACCTCTGTCCTACCCCAACTATCCTAAGTTGATGTATGGCTTTGGTATCGAAGCTCGTTGGAAACAGCTCACACTGGGTGTATTATTCAAGGGTACGGGTAACACCGACTACTACTATGTCAATGGCACGACCAACGGACAAGGTTATATCCCCTTCTACAACGGCGAGACAGGCAATGTGCTGACTATCGTCGCTGACCCAAAGAACCGCTGGATTCCCGCATCTTACTCGGGCGACCCGTCAACCGAGAACCCCAATGCATTGTTCCCCCGTTTGAGCTATGGCCGCAACGAGAACAACACGCAATACTCAACATTCTGGCATGCTAACTCGCGCTACTTGCGTTTGCAGGAGATTACGCTCAACTATCATGTCGACGCGGGCTCGTTCTTCAAGCGATTGGGCATGAAGTCGATGGACGCCCAGTTTGTTATCTCTAACCTGGCTGTGTGGAGCCCCATGAAGCTTTGGGATCCCGAGCAGGCCGAGTATAATGGTGGTGCTTATCCCATCCCCACGACTTATGCCATCCAACTCTATCTGAATTTCTAACTCACACCCTTAAACAGCATATATTATGTTAAGAATGAGAAACCTGTTGTGGCTCGCCTTGTTTGGTCTGATGGTCGTAGCCACC
>JAEEVE010000217.1 GCA_016290765.1 Muribaculaceae bacterium | reverse complement strand
AAGGTTATCGATGATAAGTGGCTTAGTTCGCACGTTTGTCTGGAACCCCCACTTGCGCCCCGGTCTGCCTTGCCGCACATTTTCGGGCGGTGTCTCACGGGTGTATAGGTTGCGGTATACCTGCCCGATTTGGTCAAGGATGTATGCGCTATGCTCGCCCTCGGTATCAGAGTTGCGCGTCTCAAATGTGTTGCTCTCGACTACAAGCAGTGCGTCGCAGTAGAAAGCGGCGATTTGCGCCATCTTCCATGCAAGCCTGTCGTGCCTCATGTGCCCGTACCACTGGGCCACAATCTCGTCGCCTTTTCCCTCGGTTCTTCCCCATCGGTCAATGACCACGATGACTGACCAGTCGGCCTTTGCGCTGCGCCCACCCACATCGACCGACACCACATAGCGGTCACGGTGTCGGAATGATGTGTCGGGCATCTTCCAAATAGCCAGCTCGCCGTTTGTTTCCTTGAAGAACTTCACATCGACAAGCGCGTCCTTCCCGTCGACGGCTGAAGCACGGACATCGCCCACATGAGTTGGCGGCATGCAGTCATCGCGCAGCTTGTCCACCGCATTGCGGTCGAAGATCGCTGTGCCGCTTGTGGCGAATGCCTCAATGTCGTCGCTCGGGAACTCGGAAGCCATTGAATCGTGGTCACGATATGCCTTGCGCTGTTCGATATACCACCGTATTCCCTCAAGCGTTGCACCTTGCCGCCACAGCCACCACAGATAGTTGCCAGGCTCGCCGCGTGTGTTCTTTGTGTAGCTGTTGTTTCGCTCCAGCAACAGCCTTGCCGCGAACGCAATCCGCTCTTCATCGCTGCCGAACGGAAGCCTGTACTGCTCGATCTCGTACCATGCCACGAAGATAGGGACTTTGTCGGACTGCTTGTTCTTGGCATCAAGCCATTCATGGTGGAACAGGTTGTTCTCGCCCTTGGCAGTTGACTCCATGACCACCATCGTCAGCGGCATAGACAACACCGACGACTGCGTACCCTGAATAACCTCCTCGGGTGTCTTTTGCTCGGTAGCCTTCCAGATACCCACCTCGGAAAAATGCACCAATCCTATATCCTGTCCACGGATAGAGTCGGGCGACTGCATCGAACCCACGGAGATAATCATGTTTCGCACCTGGTCGCGCCCCTTCTTGATGGTGTAGTCGTTGCGTGACGCGTTGAACGGCGACAGCACGATAACATCATCGGCTTTAAGCCCCAGCATCTGCGGTGGGTAGTGCTTGATCATGCGCATGTACATTGCACGGATGTTCAGCGATGCCGAGTTGAGGTGGGCCACGATAGCCGAGTTGCGCCCCTCGATGAGCATCAGCTGAATCCATGCCATATACATCTGCACCAGCGTCGAGCCGCCCCACTGGCGAGCCTTGAGGATAATCATGCGAATAGGCTTGTCGGCAAGCCTCATCCGCTCCAGTTCGGTGAGCGTCTTGCGCTGCGGCCAGTTAAGCACGAACTTTACATTTTGCCCCGTGCGTTTGTCCTTTACCGTGCAGCATGTCGCCGCCCAAAAGCAGAAGTCATGTTGGCATCGGCAATAGGTCAGACGCCACAGCACCGCTTCCTCGCTGCCCTGTATGTTATACCGCGCGCAAAACTTCCGTATGCTCCCGTGCTGTTGCAGCTGCTTGACGATTTCCTCGTCGCGCATTGACTCAGGGAGTAGCCAGTCCAGTTCCTTGATGTGAAACTCAAACCTGGGTTGCGGTGGCGCGTTGACTCCACGGATTGGGTCGAATGGCTCGTCGTAGTACTCCACCCTGTGTTTGTCGGCCTCGGCGATGCGCTTTGCCAGCACGTCTGCGTATGCCCCGTCGGTCACCACTTCGGGGATTACAACGTCATATTTCTCACTATCCCATGTCATTGTAGTATCGTTTGATGTATCGGTAAACGCATCCTGCCGCCAGCCCGATGCAGAACGGTAGGATGTGGGCGATGAACGCCATTTGCGGGATGATGAGCGATATAAGTAGCAATGCAGCCACAAGCAGGCGGTTTGCTGTGCAGTCGTACAAGTTCCATTGCAGCCCCATCAGCGCGAACAATGCAGCGGAGAAGCCTATTGCGTTGTGGTCGATAGCGATGCCTGCCCATCCAATGAATACGGCCGGCACCATCACCCACATAGGTTTTCGCCATAGTCCCCAAAGAGCCCAGCAGTTGAGCGCAAGGTGCGCCCAGTTGGCGTGCATGAGCAATCGACAGTGGTTCACTCCCGCCATCTGCCCCCCCCATGCCACCGACAGCACGGCTATGCCCACCGCTTTCAGTGCTTGTTGTTCCGCTTGCATTGCCGTCTGCGTTTCAGCTCGCGCTGGATGATTTTCCTTGCCGTGTCGCCCGCGATATAGAATTGCGGTGCAGGCGAGTAGACCACCTGCTCGATTGACTCGATGTCGGTCTTCCCGCCAAGCCGCAGCTTGATCTCTTCTAGCATCGCCCTCATCAGCCTGTACTTGTGCTTGCCATAGTACCGTAGCCGCAGCTTGACGCATTCGGGCGTTATCCAAAACCTGGAGCATGGTTGCAGCGCAGCCAGCCTCATTGCCTCGCCCGATGTCATGCCCTTCTTCCACACACGGAAGAATGCTTCGGTCAATTCCCTTGCTCTTTCTTGCTCAAAATCCCTTTTCATGTTAGGCAAAGTTAGCAATAAGTTTAGGCAACTTTGTAATGTGTAGGCTTTATGTTGTCGGTAAATTTGCCAAAAATAGACAAGTCTATGGAAGATGAGAAAGAATTAACCATTGAGAATCAGGAGTTTGGCCCGAACAAGCAGAAATTCAGGGACAACTTCGCTGCCGCCTACCCCGACATTGACATGAATGACGAGGAGGCGTATTTCGGTGCATTAAACGACCGAAACGACCAATACGACAAGGATAAGTCACGGCTCGATGAATTGGAAGACGCGCAGGTCAAGTTTGGCGAGGCATTGGATGCCGACCCTCGCATGGCCGAGCTATTCTTGGAGATGACCAAGCCTGGTGGCAAACCCCTTGAGTACTTAATCGAGAACTATGCCCAGGCATTCAGCGACCTTGTCAACGATCCCGACAACGACGAGTACCGCAAGGCACTTGCCGACAAGATTGCGCAGGACAGTGCTGACGCGCTGAGCCTTCAGCAAGCCGAGGAAGAGTCGGAGAAGAACATCGGCCCCACGCTAGACGCGCTTGCAAAAATAGCCGAAGAGGAACAGCTGACCGACGAGCAGGTGAGCAATGCGTTCAAGACCGCCATCGCGCTAAGCGAGGGAATGGAGAAAGGCCAAATCAGCGAGGACATGTGGCGCACGCTCATCAAGGGTGTCGCCTATGACGCAGCCGTGGAGCAAGCTCGCACAGAGGGAGAGGCTGCTGGCCGCAACCAGCGCATCCGCGAGAAGCTGCGCAGCGAGCGTCCCAGCCCAATGAACATTCAGGGCGGTGGTGGCAACTCGCTAGGCAACGGCGTCCAGCGTCCGCAGCGTAGTCTAGGCCGTTCGGTATGGGATGACGAGTAGGAAACAATTATTCACCAACAATTTATTTAACCACATGAAGAAAAACAAAGAACTGTTGAAGCTGATTGGGCAGACGCTCATGATGCTTGTCGCGGTTGTTGTGGGCGGTCCCGCCGCCATGGCTTCTATGGCCAACCCAGTGCATGTTGACAATGTGCCCGAGGCTGAGGTCACCAACCCCACCAACCAGACCACGACTGACGGCGGTAACCCCGCTGTGTTCCCCGAGCAAAGTGTGACCACCGGTCAGGCTGCCGCTCCTGAAGTGTACGAAGACCAGTATGACAAGCTCATCACTGAGATTCGTATTGCCCGTACCCCTCTTGACCAGATTAGCCGTCGTAGCCGTCGCAAGAGCAAAATCAAGGCGATGGAGTTCAAGTATGGCACGGTTGATTATCTGCCCATCAAGACTACCCTTGCAACTGCGTATACTGTAGCTCAGTCGGCAACTTCTGCTTACACCGAGACAGAGCTTGTTCCCGCCAATCCTGGTATTTTCAACCGTCGTGACATCATCATCTGCCAAGGCATCCCTGGCTATAAGGAAGATGGCACTACCCAGAGCGGCGAGGACTTGAAGCTGTGGGTGAAGAACCGTGACGGCAACACCAAGATTTCGGTCATCGCCATCAACGGAAAGAAGATTGGCAACTTTGTAGGTCAAGTGCCCACTATCGCCAAGGACACCGTGCTTATCCGCATCGCCAAGGCTTGTGCCGAGCTTGACAGCCAGGCACCCGGCTATGCCGTGTTCCCCACCACCGACGAGCAGTACTGCCAGAAGTTTATGGCTCAAGTCGAGCAGTCGACCATCGACGCTCTGACCGCCAAGCGTTTTGACATCACTCTCGCCGACCAGGAAGAGGCCGTTCTTGCCGACATGCGTCTGGGTATGGAAGGTGCATTCCTGTTTGGTAGCAAGTCGAAGTTCGTCGATCCCGACACCATGCGCAACGTGTGGACCACTAAGGGTATCTGGAACATGGCCGAGAAGGAGTTCACCTATGCAGCATCTACCGATGTTGGCGTGAACTTCCTGATTGACATGGCCCGCACCATGTTCACTGGCCCCGCCGCAGGTCGCAGCGACAAGCGCATCGTGCTGTGCGGCAGCAAGCTGCTGAGCTATGTGCAGAAGTCGTTGTTTGCAGCCCAGTACACCACCAACGTGTTCAAGAAGTGGGATCTCGAATTTACCGAGTTCCGCACCGTGTTCGGCTCGTTTGAGTTCATCCTTGACGAGGTGTTCGACCTTCACAGCATGGACGAGAATGGTCTGATTATCGATGCCGACTACTTGGAGCGTTACACCCTTGAGCCCTTCGGTCGCAACACGATCGACCTGGATGCACAGGGTACCCGCGACAGCAAGGCTACCGTTCTTCGTGAGATTTCGGCTATGGTGCTGAAGTCGCCCAAGAACCACGCCCGCATTGTCAAGACCAGCAACTAATCGGGTATAGCCCGACAACATGGGGCGGGGATGCGAAACGCCCTCGCCCCATATTTTTTATAGAAACAAATAAGCTATAACGATGGTAGTATACTACAGCCCCAAGGAAATTATCCTGCTCACCCCCGAAGGTGCAGTGACATTTGAGAACGTCGGTTCGGCCTATCGCCTCAAGACCAATGACGAGTCAATCATGGCGCGTGTCGAGGCATTGCCAGGTTTTAAGCAAGACCTCATCCACAAGGAGATTGTTGAGGACGAGCCA
>JAEEVE010000216.1 GCA_016290765.1 Muribaculaceae bacterium | reverse complement strand
CAACGGCACGCCCCTGTTTTTTCGCTGAACTCACGTTAGGTCAGAAGATGCCCTTGAGCAGGGTCATAATGATGGAGTTCTTGTTTTTGCCCAGCAGGAGGTTCTCGATTTCAATCACTTCGTTGCTGGCCTCGAGGCGCTTGGCCAGAGGCAGCAGCGAGGTGAGCAACTGCTCGGCGCTGGCACGACGGTTAACCAGGCGCATCAGCGCTTTGGCCAGACCGATCGACAACACCAGGTCGCGATACCCGAGGCTCTCGTTGAGTTTCTTTTGGTAGCGCAGAGCCTTGGTGTAATACTTCACCGCGTTGCGCGAATTGCCCATCTCGAGCATGATGTCGCCCTCTTTCTTCAGCGTGTCGATGAGCATATTCATGGCGTTGCGCGTCTCGTTCTCGTCGCCGCTGAGCAACTGGTTGGTGTAGAGTTCGCTGGCCTTCTGATAGTGTGTGAACACGTTCATCTGCTTGACGCGCGACTGGATGATGTCGGTCGACGCCTCAACGGCATAGAGCAGCATGGCCGAAAAGCGCGCCTCGTTGCGCTTGGCAAGGCGCTCGAGGATTTTCTGCGCTTTGGTGAGTTCTTTGGCCGCGCGGCTATTGTCGCCGGTGGCGTGATGTATGCTTGCCAGATTGTAGAGTATCGACACCAGCAGGGCCATGAAATCCTCACTCTTCTTGCCGTGTATCGACGCAAGGAACTGCAGCGCGTTCTCGGCGCATCCCAGGGCCAGTGAGTGCTGGCCGTCGGCGATGAACACCGTCATGCGCGCCAGCCACAGCCAGGCGCTGTACAGGGGCGGCTTGTCGTCCTCGCCATCGTCGTCGTACACCATGTTGTCGATGAGTTGCGAGGCCTGCACGGTGCGGTTGTCGTTCAGCAAGTACATGGCATAGGTCATGTTCATGTCGAGCACGATGTCGCTGGCAAGGCCGGTCGAGGGTGGCAACGCTCCGGTTGCCGCCAACTGTGCCTGCGCGATGGTCATGTCGTTGTGCAGGTGTGGGAAGGATGTAGAGAGCAGCAGTGGTCTCATGGCTGTGGTGTGGTGGATGATTCTTGATGTTGAGCCAGGGCGTCGCGCAGGCGTATTGCCGCGCGCGTGGCGTAGTCGGCGCTCACGCAGTTGTCGCTGCTTGCGGCGCATTCCTGGGCACAGTCGACGGCGCAATCGAGCAACTGGCGCCACCCGTCGGTGTCGAGCGCAGCCAGGTTGTCACGCGTGATGTCGTGCAGGAGAAGGGCATACAGCAGCCCGGCGGTGAAGCCGGCTTGCCAGCCCAGGCGGTTGTGTGAGTCGGTCGACACAGTGCCGTGCGAGGCGCGCTGGGTGCCGCGATAAAGTTTTGGCGCCGCACTGTCGCTCAGATGCACATAGGCATTTCCGCTGAAGTTGATATGGTGTACGAAAGCCTCCTCGACGGTCTCGTCGGGGAAGATTTCTTGCAGGTCGCGGTCGTGGGCAATGATTATCGAGGCCACCTCGAGATTCTCGAGCACATTAGGCATCACGCGGGTGATGCGGAAACTGATGCCATGCTGGAAGCCAGGCAGATACACCACTATGGCTCCGCGCTCCACGGCATAGTTCACCAAGTCCATGAGGCGCTCGCGCTGCGGCAGGTCGACCGAGTAGAGCGAGCCGAAGAGCACGATGTCGTCATGATCGATGGTGGGCCACAGCACGTCGAAGCGGTCGTTGGGATAGTTGCCGTAGTTCACGATGCTGTCGCGCTGCCCGTTCTCCCCTTGGAAGATTGCCGCCAACGGCGTGGCACCGTCGGGATAGCGGTCGATGCTTCGCACATCCACGTTATGCGCTTTCAGGAAGTCGACAATTATGTCGCCCACGCAGTCGGTGCTGCACTCGCTCACCATGCTTGTGGGGATGCCCATGGTGGCCAGCGAAGCCGCGGCGTTGGCAATGCGTCCGCCCACGAAAGCCTTCACGGGCTTTCCGTGATGAAATAGTGTGTCGAGAACCGATTCTCCTATGGCAATTATCTTTCTCATAGATGGTTATGAATTAATTTTGTGAGATGATTATTGGTAATCCTGATGGGTTCGTGCCATTGCGCCCAGGTATCCGCCATGATGACGCTTGGCATAGTCGGCGCGCGTGAATCCCGTGGCCAGCATGGTATTCACCACCAGCACGTCGCCCATTACGGTCATCATCGTGGTGGACGTGGTGGGGGTGAGCCCCAGCGGACACACCTCGGGCGCGCCGCCAGTCCACAGGCACACGTTGGCCAACCGTGACAATTGGCTGTCCTTGTTGCCCGTGATGACGATAATCTGCAACTCAGGATACAGGGCGTGTGCCAACTCTACCAGCGCCACGATTTCGTTGGTGCGCCCCGAGTTCGACAGCAGTAGCATCACATCGTCCTCTTGGAGAACGCCCAAGTCGCCATGCTGGGCCTCGCTGGGGTGCAAAAACACCGCCGGAGTGCCCGTCGACGAGAATGTGGTGGCAATGTTGTCGGCAATCTGGCCACACTTGCCCATGCCTGATGTCACCAACTTGCCATGCCCGTTATGAACGTGCGACACGATGAGGTCGACGGCACGCTCGTAGTCGTCGGTAATGGGAATTTGCTGAACGGCACGACTTTCGGCCTCCAGTATCTCGCGCATTTTCTCTTTAATGTCTTGCATGGTTAGTGACAACATTTTTTCAATCTGCAAAGTTACTACTTTCTCACGAAAAATTAAAACCCACCCCACAATTTATTTCCAACCCGCCACCAACCCACAACCCGAATCACGAACCCAACGCCCAACCAGCCCGTCCGACCCGTCCGACCCGTCCGACAACACTCAGGAAATCATTTGCGCGGTAGTATAAAACCAGAGTCCCAGGGCCGGGGGGCGCTGGGACTCGCTGTGTGGGTGGGTTGTGGATGTGGGTTACTTGATGACCTTGGTTGCGGTCTTGGTGCCGTCGGCATGCTCGGTGACGACGATGTTTACGCCGTCGAACGGAGTGTCGCTTGCCACGCCCGAGACGTTGTAGTAGCGCACGTTCTTTGCCGGGCTGTTGCTATTGACGGTGGTCACGCTCGTCATAGCCTGGTCGATGCGGAAGGCCGGGCTGAGGACCTGCTCCTGCCAGTTGCCAGCCTCGTCGGTCAGGCGGAATTTAAGGTCAAACCAGCCATTCAGACTTCCTTCAGTCACATCGGCCAACGCGCCGCGGTAGAAGTAGCCCCAACCATGGTCATTGAATAGTTCGGGAACCTCCTCCACAGTCAAAGCACTCCACTCCTCGGTGCCGAAGGGAGCATACTCCACTTGCACATCCACGGGAGCGCACTCAAATGTACCACCCATCATACTACTACCATAATTCTGGTAGGGCAACTCACTGGGATGATACAGGAAGTCGCTGGCATAGAACTCTATAGTGCCATCGGAAGCCTCGACGAATCGGTCGGTCACGTTGCCGTCATTGTCCTTGAACAGCAGCATCTCGATGCTGGGCGGGTTGCTGTCCTCTTGGCTATTGTCGAAATGAACTACAGTGGTGTTTTTCCCATCCAGGCCATCGACATTGATGTTGGTGTTGACAGAGGTATATTCATAAACCCCATCGCCATAGCTTGCTTCATGCCCCTCAAAGTTGGCCTCATTGCCATCAATAGTCAACGCTCTTTCTACGCCCTTATCAGCATTGGAAATTGTTAATGATTCGCCATATCGGCCTACGTAGTAATCTTTGATTTCCAGCACTGTCGCCCAATACTCGCCTGTTACCCCTATTCTGAGATATGACATGGGTTGCACTCTTACGGCATTGATGGGGCAGTTGTCGTTGAGTATTCCTGTTGCCTTCTCTGCTGGGTGGGTAATCGCTTCTGGTTCAGGCAACAGTGCGAAACCAATCATGTCCTCTTGGGCCTCACCATACAGATAGTTTATGCGCATTCCCAAACTTCCGTTTTTCTCATGATGGCCGAGATTGACGAGTTCTTTTTGTCCGTCTTTTACTCTGAGCACCGGTCCGGCGGCACGGCCAGTAGGCCAATAATCTACGAAAATCTCATCACCAAAGTCAAAAATTTGCACTTCACCATAATCCTGGAAACTTGATTGCAACAACAGGTTCATCCCTTCCAGATTTGGCTCGTTGTAGGGAACGTCGGTCCATAATTCTTTGGTGAAAACCTCGCCTGGCTTTGCGAGGTCCGACGACAAGTCAAAGCCTGTATATCTTACATTGTTTCCATCAAACATCCAAATGAGGTCTTCTGCTCCAATGCCAATCTGCTCGGCACCAATGGGCGAATACTTGTAGTTATACGTCTGATGCACGAAGGCGCTGGGGTCATTCTGCAGCAGGCCTGCCTTCACATCGGCCGTCGAAGCCCAGTTGACATAAGTCTTTGAGAAATCTTCAGTATACGACACTCTGTTATATAGGAACACATAGCGGTCGCTCACATCGTTCACGTAGATTTCAAAGGGGGTATTGCGCGCCTCTTCACTGGTCATGTCGCCAAAAAACATCATAGTAAAAGGCATAATACTATTTTTCACTTCTTTTAGGTAGGGTAAGAATTGCCCCTGAGTAAGATCTATATTGCCATCTTCGTCGTGAATAAATTCGTATGTCTCATTATCCATGTGTCCTAAGCCATGCTTGAGCAACTCACCGTCAGGGCCATAGAACTTTGTGGTAATAAGGTTGGTTGAATTCTCGGTGTTGAGGGTGACTGTGACATCGCCGGCCACCTCATATTGCTCGAGAATCACATAGCATATTTTGCTATTATTGGTTTTGTTGGTGAAATATCCCACGATGTCGTAGTTGCCGGCGGGTACTTGTGCTTCATACCCCATCCCCATCCAAGACATGTCTTGGGCCGTAACATAAAAGCCAGTTTCTGGTTGCAACAAACCAACCTGGCTTGGTTTATAGTACACATCACTATCGTACACAAAGTCGAATGACACAGTGCACATCTCCTCGTCGGCCCGAACCACCGCCTGTGGCCACTGCTGAAGATTAGAAATGGTGGAACACTTTACGTTAGGAACCTGCTTGCCCGACGGGTTGCAAACGTTTTTCGGTTGCGACACTACCTGGGCGGCTGTTGCCATGCCAAGCAGCAACACTGCGCTAATTAGCGCGGTAATTCTTGATGTAAGTTTTTTAGTCATAGTTATACGTTTTTAAAAGGTTTTACACCGACAAAATTACCAAGCATCACTTTTTGCGCCAATTTTTCGATGTATTGAAGTGAGCCG
>JAEEVE010000014.1 GCA_016290765.1 Muribaculaceae bacterium | reverse complement strand
TGACCTGGCTTCATGCTAGCATCGTCGCTCTCGCGATAATAGCCGCGAGGGGTGATGATGCGATTGTCGCCGATGTAGGACTGTGAGTTGCCAATGAGCAACACCGTGAACATGTCGACGTCTTCGGGGTCAAACTCGCCAAGGGTGGTGACTTTCACCTCTTGCTCCTCACGACCTGCTTGACGCACATAGCCCACTGGTGTGGATGGTGCACGATGTTGCAGAAACAGTTCCTGCAACCTATACAGTTGCCAATAACGGCCAATTGATTTGGGATTATAGACGGCAGTGACAAAGTCGGCTACTGCGGCGGCCTTGATGCGGCGTTCGATGACCTCCCAGGGCGTCATTAGGTCGCTCATCGAGATAATGCACATGTCATGCCCTATGGGCGCGCCAAGCAGCGATGCCGCCTTCTGGAATGCCGAGATGCCTGGTAGTGATTCAATTTCAACGCTCGATTTGCGCTCACGACGCATCTCATAGATGAGAGGTGTCATGCCATAGATGCCAGCGTCGCCCGACGAGATGACCACAACCGTCTTGCCTTGCTCGGCAAGCTCAAATGCCTGCTCGGCACGCTCGCGCTCTTTTTTCATCCCGGTGTCGATGCATTCGCATCCCTGTGGCACAATGTCATTGATAAACTGAAAATAGTACTTATATCCCACCACGACATCGGCTCGCTGTACTGCCTTGAGCACAGCGGGTGTTATGTCGTCTTTACTGCCAGGGCCAATACCTGCCACTATTATCTTACCCATATCAACTGCAAAGTTAATATAATTATTTGAATTTCAACTTCAATCCCACGACCACCATGCGTCCTGGTGTGTAAAGAGCATATTTGCGTTTTGACGAGTCAATGCGTCGATCCACCTTATTAAAGATGTTGTCGATGCCAAGACTTGGCTCAATCAAGATGTGCTTCACGCCAGTAAACGTGTGCGACGTGTTCAAGTTCCATATGCCATAGCCCGGAGCATCTTCATAGTCGGGATAGTAAGTCTTTGACTGGAAACGGGCGTTGAGGTTCACATTAAGCCCATAGTTGTTCCACTGGTGGTAATAGTTGGCAGCCACGGTAGCTGCATTGCGGATGCTACGCTCGAGCAGTGTCCACTCGTCGCCACTCTTGGTACGGGCATAGGTGTAAGCATAGTTGGCCGAGAGGTTGAAGCCTCGGAATAAATTGGCCGACACATTGACTTGTACACCCTTCACGTCACCCTTGTCGCTGTTCTGATACAGCGAGTATCGCTCTAATTTTGCAGCCTGATCGGCTGTCATTTCGGGAAACTCAGCCTGCAGCATGGCAAGCGTTGTTTCATCCACGTCGATGTTCTTGCGCACCACCATGTCGTTGATGCGGTTGATGTAGCCAGTCACGCTCACGGCAATCACATTGGTGCGATACTCGGCATTGAGCGAGAAATAGTTGCTCTTCTCAGGCGAGAGGTTTTCGTTGCCAAAGATGATTTGGGGCTTGCCGCGGTTTACAGAGAAATAGTGGTAGTAAATCTCGTCAAGTCCCGGCGCGCGAAAACCAGCCGAATAGGTGGCGCGCAGGCGGAAGTTGCCAGGAGCATACATCAGCGTAAGCTTGGGAGTGAGGTGAGTTTTGAATGTTTTGTGCTGGGTGAGGCGAAGGCCCACTGTGGCAGTCAATATATCAAAGAATTTCATCTCGTGCTGGGCAAAAGCCGCCAGCGTGTAGGCATTCTGGTTGATATTGCCCGAGGTGGCTGTAAGGTAGTCCTGACGCCAGTTGGCACCAAAAATCGTTGTGGAATTCTTCATCAGGCCCAAAATGGCTTTGAGCTGGAATTCCAACGACTTCTGTTTTTTCGACTCCACATAGTCGCCAATGGCATAATCCTTGGTCTCTACATCATATTGCTTGCCGTAGCGGAAGCGGTCGGCTGTGAAGTCGGCCTGCAATGAATTGCGGTTGGTGAACTTATAGATACCTCCCACATTCCATCGCAGCCCGCGGTAGCGCATCTCATAGTCAGTGCCACCATTGATGTCGGGGCGTGTGTCGGGACGGTCGGTGATTTTGCGCATGAAGTCCACTCCAGCGTTCAGCGCCAGATGCTCGTTGGGTGAATAGGTGAACTTCTGCCCCACGTTGTAGGCGCGATAGCCAGTGAAGAATGGGGCTATGGTCGGTTGGGTTTCGGTGTCGGAACCTTTCACATATTCCAGGCCATTGTTCTGGTAGCTGTTGGCTCGGTCGTGAGAAAAAGAGGTATAGGAGCCAAAGCCATTCTTGTAGATGTCGAGCGTCACATTCTCGGTAAAGATGCCATGACCGCTCACGCGGGAGTTGCTGGTCACGCTCACCAGTTGCTGGGTGGGCTGGTCGGTGATGATGTTGATGACTCCGGCGATGGCATCCGAACCATAAAGCGACGAGGCGGCGCCATCGAGCACCTCGATGCGCTTCACGCGCTCCATGTTGATGCGGTTCAGGTCAATGTTGCTCGAGATATCGCCCGTAAGTTTTTGACCATTGATTAGGATAAGGATGTACTTGTTGCCCAGTCCATTCAGACGCAAGAAGGTGCCCATCGAGTTGGGCGATATCGACACTTGCGGCATCATGCGGGTGATGGCACCATCAAATGTGGTGATGCCTTGTTCGCGGATTTCCTGACTGCTGAGAACATGCACTGGTGTGGCGGTGCTCTTCAAGCGCTGGTGGTGTCCCGAGCCAGTCACAACCACTGGGTTTAAAGTATAAGTGCGACCCATCATCGACGAGTCGCTACGTTCCATCTTGTGGATTTGGGGAAAAGCGGCACTCCCCATCGAGAGTGCCACTGTAAATAATAGGATTTTCTTTATCATAAAGAATCAATTATTCAGGATTCTTGCTGTGGTAGAAGTCCAGAGGATCGCCGGCGATAGCTTCACTGGTGTGGTTCATCCACACTTGACGAATGGTGGGGAGCTCAAGCAGACCTTTGTTGATCATGGTCGAGTTGTCGCAGGTGTAGCCCAGGTGGTGGAAGTACATCTTCCAAGAGGTGTCCTCAACCTCACCCTCGTCATTGGGCGTGAACTTCGAGCCGTCCCAGTTGTCATCGTCGTCGCCAGCCATATCGTTGTGACCATGGTCACCATCAATCGACATCAAGGGGTGGCAATACACCTTGCCGCTGGTGAAGCCGGCAGCTACCATGCGCTCATAAACATTTGTCTTAAAGTTGTCCATCATATCGACGGTACCCACAAAGTAGTTTGGACTGTATTGCTGCAGCGCCTCCTCAAGTTGAGTGTAACGCACATTAGCCTTGTAGGTATCATAAGAGTCGGGGTTACCATGGCCCATGAATGCGACCACGCCTTCAGCAGCCTGGGTCTTGTAAAGCTTGTTCAGCTCTTCGGCAACCTTGTTAACATCGGCATCGGCATCTTGCAACAGGGGCACACCTAATTTGAGGTCAACAATCGACAGATACTTGTCGCTGATGTCACCATTAGCGTTATTGGCAAAGTCCTTCATGTAGTTGATGACGCGGGTATATTCCTCGCCAGGAATTACCTGCAGCGACTGAACAACGATTTCCATGTACTCAACCTCGGCAAATGCATTGAGCCAGAAAGGAGGAGCATAGAAGTTGCGAGGGTCAACATTCTCACCGGCAGCTGCGCGGTTGATGCAAATGGCAGATGAGAACGACAGAAAAACGTCATAGCCAGGGAAAGCCTGCTTGTAAGCGGCAACGGTGGCATCAAAGGCATTGTAAGCCTGCTCCCACGTCGAGCCAAAGGCAACCAGCAGAATAACTTTATCGTGCTTCTTTTGAGACTTGACGGTCTGTGTGACAGCCTTTTGGTAAATGGTGTAGTTGCTTTCGTTAACGGGTTCATTCTTGTCATCGCTGCAAGAAGTAAAGATAATGCCCATGCAGATTGCCAGCATGGCAATAAACAAAGAATTAATCTTCTTCATTGTTTTGTTGGTTTTTAGAGTTAGACTTATAGTTATTTTTTAATTTTTTCCCTTGGTTGAAACGGATGGTAAAAGAGGCATATACAGTGGTGCCTGGAGTGGTCGTGCCCAGGTGCAGGCCGTGGGGGGTGCGGTCGCAATAGTTGAAAATGTTGTCGACACCGGCCTCAAGGCGGTAACTCATCGTGCGAGAGTGACCCAAGTCGTGTGTGGTGGAGATGCGCCAAATCTGATAGCCCTTGCCATTGCCATCATCTTGGTAGTAGCGGGTGCTTGACATGCGGCCATAAAGCCCAATGCCCAACTGGTAATCAGGGGTGAATCGATGTCCCCATGTAGCAAAGAAATTACCTTTGTGATGCGCTGTGCCGTCGATGGTCACCTGGCGCATCTTGTCATGGTTGGTGTCGTACTGATGGGCATCGGTATCAAGGTAACTGTAGCCCAAGCCGAACGCGAATTCTCGCCAATTGTAGCGCACATTCACATCAACGCCCACCGTACGGGCATCCTCGATGTTTTGATACTGACGAGTCTTGGCGGGGTCATACTGGATGATATATTCGTCGGGAGCCTGATAATTAGGGATGGTGACCAGGGCAATCATATCCTTCACTTTGTTGTAATACCCCGTCACAGTGATATTCAACCCCTTGTTGCCATATTCGCCACCGATTGCAAAATAGTTGCTTGACTGCGGCTTGAGGTTGGGATTGCCCAGGTAGAGATAAGTGCCACTCATTTGACGCACATAGCGGTAGAAAAGCTCACGGATGGCCGGAGCCTTGAAGCCTTGGCTCCAAGTGGCGCGCAGGCGCCAAATGTTGCCGGGCTTCCACATGACCGACACTTTCGGAGTGAATTTGGCGCCAAACTGCTCATTCTGGTTGAAACGTAGACCGGCGGTGATATTGACGTTAGGGATAAGGTTGAATTCGTCCTGAACATAGACTGCTGCCGTCCAGTCGCTGGCCTTGCCGCCTTTAACGCGTGTAGGGGCTTTCAGCCAGTCGTAGCGGAATTCAGCGCCGGCACTCAAACGGTTTTCATAAGGAAGCGTGAACACACTCTTCAAAGTTGCCATTGTGCGTTGCTGGTCGCTCTGGAGCTCTTTCTGGTCAGGCAAATAAGGATAATAGGGGTAATAGGGCGTGCCAGCGCTCTTCTCGTAGTCCTCCACAAGGGTGGTGGCCGTGTAGTAATAGTAGTAGGCGTGGCGGTTCCAATCCACATCCAGGGAAATGAAATCGGTTTTGGAGCGTTGCCACTTGCCGCCGACCGACGCTGAGCCATTGTGGTATTCCATATCCCATGTCTTGACATCGTAGTGAGGGTGGCGGCCACTCACGCGATAGATGCGCTTCCAATAGGTGCTGCCATCGGCATACAGTTCCCAGTCGCGCGCTGGCTGATAAGTGATGCGCTCCGACACTTGCCAGTTGGTGTAGCGGTTCACCGTTTTGTTGCGGGAGTCGGTGATGGGGTCTTCGTTGGGCAGCGTGTGTTCAACTGCTGTGTTCTGCCACCCGTCGCTGTGTTGCAGTTGGAAGTTGGTGTACGAACTCACTTTCCCATATCGGAGCGACAACCCATTATGTTGCCGCACATCGCCATAGCTGCCCACACGGGTGGTGTTCTCAACGAGCACTCCTTGCTCGTGATGCTTCTTGGTGATAATGTTCACTACACCAGCGATGGCATCCGAGCCATAGAGCGCACTCGATGCACCCTTGACAATCTCTATCTTCTCAATGTTCTGAGGATCGATGAGTGACAACTCGTTCTGCCCACCCACATCGCCGTGTATGCGCTTGCCATCAATCAGGATGAGGATATATGAGTTTCCCAAGCCATTGAGTTGCATCTGCGAACCCATATCGTCTTGACTGAAAGCGAACGACGCCGTAAGTCCCCCCAGGATGTCCTCGATACTCTTGCCGGCATAGTTACGGAGCATCTTGCTCGTTATCACCTCCGTTTGAACAGGGGCATCTTTAAGCAGGTGCGGAGTGCCCGTACCAGTCACAACCACCTCCGACAGATTGACCTGCATGGAGTCAGTCTGAGCAAAAGCAGAAAAATGCGCACATAGCGCTAACAATAAAAAATGAAGCGTTTTTTTACACATAGTTACGTCCACTTGTTCCTGAGTGGGTCGCACATTATTATGATTATTCTAAAAATTCATGGCAGGTCTTCTGACTTTTCCCCAGTCTGCTTTGCCTTCCCAGCCTTGTTCATGGCCAGTGACATCTAGTAAGCAGACCCTGTGTTTGAGGGGATTACAGCTGCAGGTACAGTTCCTGATTCTCACAGGATTCCCTTGCATTGTGACAACGGAGTCATCACAATTACCACAAAAATCGCCGCAAAGGTATAACTTTTTTCCCAACCCACCAAATTTCCCAATGCTTAAACAATTTAAAAACAATTTCTGAAAAGCCATTGTAGAGTCAACTGGCAAGTGAGAAATTAGAGAAAATATTGATCTTTTTGAAAAAACTTGATTTTGGCTTTTGTCCCATACTCCTTTGAAGTGAGAGGGTTACATATAGGATTACACTTTTAGAACAAAAAAAATATCCCACTGAAATTCAGCAGGATACCTTTTGTTTATGGATACTAGGAATTAGCGACATCTTGTAGTGATATAAATAACGAAGGACTGACTATTAAGTCAGCCCTCGGACGCCACTCGTTAGGCAATAATTCCCCGTGGCTTGTCAATTCGGGTGCAAAGGTACAACAAATTATTGTCATAACAATAAGAACGGCAAAAAGAATCCCAGAAAGAAATTACCTTTCAGATATAAAGGGGTAGGGGTGATTTTTTCAAGCAACCGCTCCTAACCCCCTCGTTCCTCACGCCATGACAAAAAATGGACTTTGAAAAAATAGATTTTTTTCACGATGTTGGGTGCGAGGGGTTAGGGGCATGATGCCCTAAAATTTTGCCCCCTACCCGCAACCATGTCAAGAAATTGTAGTACCTTTTCGGCGTGTGTCGTGAGACACCACACTTAATAATTTGTTCAATCCCTGTCTTTTGATAGGGATTTTTTAATTTGCAGACATTTTGCAGACGTTTTTCATATAAACAAAAATCCCAACCGCTGATTTTCAAGCAGTTGGGATTTTTTGTGGTTGTCCTACCCGGACTCGAACCAGGAAATGCGGCACCAAAAACCGTTGTGTTACCATTACACTATAGGACAATCCTGCGTCAATCTGGGCTGTTGCCCAAAATTGCGCTGCAAAATTACTGCTTTTTTCTTAAATGGCAAAGAATTGCTCAAAAAAATGCCAATATTTTTGTTTTGCGCCAGAAATGCGCACTATCGTTGGATAAGATAGGCGGCGTTTCGGAAATAAAAAATTAAAAATCTTCGCTTTTTATTTTGTATTTCTCTCAACTTGCACTATCTTTGTGGCAACAAAATCGTTGAAACTATGAGCGAAAAGATTCAATACTGGATTAACCAGGATGGTGAGCAAACCGGTCCGCTCACCCTAGACCAGCTGGAGTTGATGACGCTGAGCGAAAAGACCTTCGTTTGGAGTGCTGGCTATGACGACTGGAAGCCACTCTCGGAAGTGTCGGAACTAGCGCATCTTCTGCCTGCTTCGACAATTGTTGTGCCGCCCATGCCTGTGGAAGACGAACCCGTAGCGAATGAGCCCATCGCGGAGCCGATGATGAGCCATCCCGCACAGGCTGCGGCCCAACCCGCGCCCCCAGCAGGCCAGCCCTACCCCGCCTGCCCGCCCACCAACATGGTGTGGGCCATCATCAGCACGTTGCTGTGCTGTGTCCCACTAGGCATCGTCGCCATCATTTATTCTAATAAGGTGTCAAAGAAATACTACGAGGGCGACCTCGCCGCCGCCGAGCACTACAGTGAGGTGAGCGCCTGGTGGTGCATCGGCACCATTGTGGGTGGCATCGCACTGCAACCGCTGATGACGCTGGTTCAGATGGCACTGATAGGTTAATGCGACGCGCGCTAATAGTCCTGGTCACCCTGTTCATAGCCATCATGGCTGGGGTGGTGTATTTTGCCTATGACCCGTCGCAGAGCCAGTTCTTCCCACGGTGCGTGTTCCTGAGCCTGACGGGATGGCAATGCCCTGGTTGCGGCTCGCAACGTGCTATCCACTCGTTGCTGCATGGCGATCTTGCCAGCGCATGGCACTACAATGCCGCACTATTGGTGGCGTTACCTGTGCTAGGGGTGTATCTAGTGGGCGAAATCAAGCGGACGACCTGGCCGAACTATTACCGCGCCATCAGTCATCCCATCGTCATCTACATCATTCTTGCCACCCTCATTGCATGGTGGATAGGGAGAAACTTGGTTAATTCATAATGCACAATGCACAATGCTCAATGCACAATTCTCTATTAAACGAAAACACACTGACTATGAACAAGAAATGTTTTATCTTGCTGGCTTTGGCCGTGATGAGCATGACCGCCGTTGCACAACAGACCGACGAGGAGCTCAAGGAACAACGCTTTATCGAGCGCGAAGCCTACAACACCGCCCGCAGCTTGAACACTGTAGATGCCTGGGAGATTTTCCTGAACAACTACCCCGAGTCTTACTATGTGGAGCAGGCCCGCAAGCTGCGCGACGCCGCCATCGTTCGCAAATACTGCAACGACAAGACCACGCTGGCACAACTCACCGAGTATATCGACGAGAACACGGCCCACGAGCCTCGCATACGCATGTTCTATGCCAACCTGGTAAACAACCCCACTCACAGCTATCGTTTTGAGCACATGGACGTGGGCTTCAATGGCTGCACGGGGCGGGTTGACGAACACATCACCTTTGCCGACGGGCGCAAAGCACGCGACTGCTACTTCATCTTCGATGACAAGGGCTTGCTGGTCAAGTCGTCGGTCATGGGAACACGTCCCAAACCAACGGTGACGACCTACACCTATGCCTATGACAACCTGCACGGCTACGCCCTGAAGACAATGACGCGCAATGGTGAGAAGAGCAAGTTTGAAGTATTCTATGACAACAACGACAAGCTCGAGATTCTGTCTAGTCACAATGGCCAAAAGTGGGTGATGAATTATAACGACAATGGCGCCATTGCCAAGGTGGTGATTACCGACGGCGCCTCGCGCCGCACACTGGTCTATAACGATGGCTACATCATCCGCGAGGAGACGGCAGGCAAGGTGCTG
Organism: Muribaculaceae bacterium; assembly: GCA_016290765.1. GTDB lineage: Bacteria > Bacteroidota > Bacteroidia > Bacteroidales > Muribaculaceae > Sodaliphilus. Next base: position 14,579 of record JAEEVE010000014.1, on the reverse strand, counting down.
CGCTACCTGTATGACTACGACAGCGCCACTTTTAAGAAATACCTCATTGGCATCAACGAGGTGGATCGCGAGACCCCTGGCGGCGAGCACAAGTTTGACTACGAGATTGACATGAAGGGTCGCATCACGCGCTGCACCATCACCCAGGATGGCAAGGAAGAAATGACCCTTACCCGCCGCTACAGCAACTAATGCAATGTCATCAATACAAAAGGACAAGCAACTGAGCCTAAGCGAACTCGAGAAACGCGACCAACAGCGACAACGGCTGAACGACAGCAAGGTGTATCATGCCATGGAGTGGCTGGAGCGCTATATGGACCGCTATTACCTTGATGCCATTATCGGTTTCATTCCTGGCTGGGGTGACGCCGCAGCCTTATTGTGCGCCGCACCGTTTGTCTATTTCTCGGCGCGGGTCATCAAGAGTGTGCCGCTGACGCTTGCCGTGATTACCAATGCCCTGCGCGACATCTTGCTGGGCTTGATTCCCTTCTTTGTGGGCGATATCATCGATGTGTTCTATCGCTCCAACACACGCAACATGGCCATGGTGCGAGGGTTTGTCGACGGCGACGAGGTCGTTATCAAGCGAGTGAACCAGCGTGCCTGGCAGGCTGGCGCCGTCCTTGTGGTCTTGCTTGCCCTCATTGGCCTGATGATTTGGCTGTTGATATCCTTCGGCAAATATCTGATATCGCTGTTCTAACAAACAACCCGCCTGGCAGAGATTGCCAAGCGGGTTTTAAGCTTCTTAATATCTCATTAGAACTTGTAGTCGATGCCGAGACCAAAGACGCGGTTGGTGCGGGAGAACTTATCGCTACCTGCAGGCATGGCGGGATTGCCCATGTAGTGCTCCTGCTTGCGCTCATAGTTTTTGTAGTTGGTCCAGAAGTAACCCACATTGAGGCGCAACTGCTCGGTGATGTTGACGGCGCCACCAAAGCCCAGCGAGTAGCTGTCGCACGAGAATGCGGTGTGCGTCTGGTAGTCGTCGCTCAAACCGTAGTCGGTGTTCTGGAAACCGCCGCTGACGGTGAACATCTTGTTGATGTCCCACTCCAGTCCGGCGAGGATCTCGTGGGTGCCATGCTTCAGATAGTTCTGCTTCTCATTGGCCATATGGGCGTGCTTGTCGTCATAGAAGTGGTATTCCACAGCAGCACGCAACTTCTTGGGCAGAATCTCATAGCCAGCCGCGACATACAGCACTGACGGCAGGTCGTTGGGTGTGTTCACACCATGCTTGTAGCCCGCCATTGCATTCTCCAAGTCCTCAGAAGCCTGCCCCATGGCAGTTGCCTCTAGCGTCTTGGTATCGTTCTCGATGTTCAGTTTAGTCTTAAACTCGTACTTGGCAGCCAGAATCACAGGGCCGAACTTGAAGTCCACGCCCAAGATGGGAGTCACACCCCAACCCTTCTGGTCGGTGTCAAGCTTGATGTGGGTCAGCCCGCCCTCTTGTCCGAGCGTAGTAAGCAGGGGGGCGTAAACAGCCTGTTGCTCAGGCGGCAGAGTTGCCAAACCTGCTGCTGCACGTTGCTTCAGCGCATCGCCCAAACTAGCATCAAGGTGTCCCTTGTAGTTGCCCGAGAAGTAGTTCAGGCGAACTCCAGCATAAGCACTCAAGAAATCGGTAATGCGATAGGTACCACCCAGTTGGCCACTGAATATATACTGGCGGCCTTTCATAGCGGTGTTAATAGTGTACATATCGGGTGTGATGGCATCGGCACCCACCAGAGTCTTGAGCAGCGGCTGGCCTGCCAATAGAGTGCCTGTCTTGGAGTAGATGCCCGACATCACTGCTGCGTCAAACATGGGCAGTCCGTCCTCAAAGTTACACTTGCCACCACCACCGGTGATGCCAAAGAATGCGCTGGCAACCCAACGGTCCTTCTTAAAGGCGGCATAGAGACTGGGGATAACAGGTGCGGTAGCCTTGCCATCATACTTGCGAATAGGGCTATGATTGGGGTCAGCATAAGAAAAAAGTGGGAATGTCGCTTCCACGTCGCGCGACTGGAAAGCGCTCTGGATATTGAGCGACATCGTCCAGCCCTCATGGTCTAGCCAAGCAAGGCCGGCAGGGTTGGTGAACACACCGTCAATCTCGGTGGTGGCACCGCGTGCCATCATACGTTGCCAAGCAATGCTCTGGTTGGTGTTGTGGAGAAGGCCACCTGCCCATGCGGCACTGGTGACAGTGGCTAATGCCAGAAGTGTGTAAATCTTTTTCATACTCATTTAGTCTTTTTGTTTCTGTCTGCGAAATTACTGCCAACTAAACGAACGCACACACTAAAATGCGGGAAAAATGCCCAAATCGGCCATTTCCCGCAAATTGTTACAAATATTAACAAAGGAAAAGGTTAACGGGTGTTAAAACATGATCAGGCGCTGCAACCAGTAGGCAAACATTCCTGCAAAATAGCCCACAAAGGCTATCCATGTGATGTTTTTCAGATACCAGACGAAACTGATGCGCTCAAAGCCCATCACCACCACACCGGCAGCACTGCCAATAATCAACATCGAGCCACCCACACCAGCGCAATAGGCCAGCAACTGCCAGAAGATTCCGTCGACCGCCATGTCGCCCGTCGGAGCTATGGGATACATGCCCATACAACCCGCTACCAGAGGCACATTGTCAACAATACTAGAGATGATGCCAATGAGTCCTGTGACAATATAGTCATTGCCGCCTGATATTCTCTCAAGCCATTCGCCCAGTTCGTCCAGAATACCCGTCTCTTCAAGGCAAGCGACCGCCATGAGGATGCCCAGGAAGAACATGATGGTACTCATGTCGATGCGTCCCAGCAACTTGCTCACACGTTTCTTTATACCCTCCTTGTTGCGGTTGCGTTTTTTGCCATAGAACAACTCGGTCGCGAGCCATACCAAGCTCAGCGCCAACAGAATGCCAACAAATGGCGGCAAGCCCGTCATGCCATGGAAGATGGGCACGAAAATCAATCCGCCCACACCCAGGAAGAACACAATGTGCCGCTCATGCGATGTGAGCTCGTCGACCACGACCTCATTCTTGCCCTCGGGCATCACCAGCGAGCCCTTGAGCTTGCGCTGCAAGATCAGCGCCGGCACGACCATTGCCACCAGCGAAGGGAAGAACAGCTCGGTGATGACGCCACTGGCACTCACCGTTCCCTCGTTCCACAACATGATGGTGGTCACGTCACCAATGGGCGAGAAAGCTCCACCGGCATTGGCGGCAATGACAATGAGGGCAGCATAGATGAGACGATCTTTGTGATCGTAGACCAACTTGCGCAGCAACATCACCATGACAATGCTCGTGGTGAGGTTGTCCAGGATAGCACTGAGAATAAAGGTCAGGAACGCTAGTCGCCACAGCAAGGTGTGCTTGTTGTTGGTGCGCAAGGGGTCGCGCACAAAGTTGCACCCGCCGTTCTGATCCACCACCTCTACTATCGCCATGGCACCCATCAAGAAGAAGATGGTTGTAGCGGTTTCTCCCAGATGGTGCTCCATCAGGTCACTCACATGAGCCATCAAGTCACCGGGTGCCACACCAGGCAAGTATTGACCTGGGTCTATCGTAAAGATAGTCCAGCAAACCACAAACATCAACAAGGCGATCGCTGCCTTGTTGACGCGCGTGAAGCTCTCGAGCGTGATGGCCATATAGCCCAGCAAGAAAGCCACGATGATGGCTATGGTAAGGGATGACATAATCCTGTCACAACTGGTTATCGAGCTGCAAAGGTACAACATTATCTCAAATGTATTGCAAGAAAAAAGGCCGTTTTTTGGCACAAATCTTGCAAAGTACATCGAAAATGCCTACCTTTACACGCTCAAACGAAATTATTAACGAAAAAAATAGGAAAAAATTATGAAAAAAGGATGTTTGATTGCATTGGTCGTGGCAGTCGTTCTCGGCTTTGCACTGTTTGGATGGGTCAAGGGTACCTATAACAGCATGGTCAACTCGCAAGAGAAAGTTGAGGCCGCCTGGGCACAAGTGGAGAATGTGTACCAACGCCGTGCCGACCTCATCCCGAACCTGGTGGAGACGGTCAAGGGATACGCCAAGCACGAGCAAGAGACACTGGAGGGTGTCATCAACGCACGCGCCAAGGCCACCTCGGTACAAGTGGATGCCAGCAACCTCGATGAGGCCCAAATCAAGAAATTCCAAGAAGCCCAGGGTGAACTGACACAGGCTCTGAGTAGACTCATTGCCGTAAGCGAGAACTACCCCGACCTGAAGGCCAACCAGAACTTCCTGGAGCTGCAGTCGCAACTCGAGGGAACCGAGAACCGTATCACAGTTGAGCGCCAGAAGTTCAACGACACTGCCCGTGCCTACAACACCGAGATTCGCACCTTCCCGACCAATATCCTGGCGAGCATCTTCAACTTCGACCGCAAGCCTTACTTCGAGGCCGAGGCTGGTGCCGACAAGGCCCCAAAGGTGAGTTTTGACTGATGCCACTCGAAGATTTCATACCCTTAGAGGGTCAGCGGCGCATTGCTCAAGCCATCACCGAGGCCGAACGGATGACCTCGGGCGAGATTTGCGTGCATGCTACGCCGCACTGCCTGGGCGAGACCCTGCCGCAGGCCGAGGCGGTGTTTAACGCAAAAGGCTTGTACCGCACCCAGCGGCGCAACGCTGTGCTCATCTACATTGCCTATCGCGACCGCAAACTCGCTATCTTGGGCGATGAGGGCATCAACAAGCTGGTGCCAGAAGGCTTCTGGGACAAGGCTTTGCAGCTGATCACCTACCATCTGAAGCGGCACAGCCCTGTTGAGGGCATCTGTGCGGCGGTGGCGCTCATCGGCGACCAGCTCAAAGACCTCTTCCCGGCCGACCGCGACAACATCAACGAACTGAGCAATGAAGTGTCCTATGAAGACTGACCGCAAACGATGGCTCATATTGTTGATGGCGCTGCTGGTGTGCGTCGTCGCCATGGCGGGTGTGCCCAAGCGGCCCAACCCGCCCAAGTTGGTCAACGACTTGGCCAATGTGCTGGTCAATGACGCGGTACTTGAGGACACGCTCGAACGCTTTGCCCACACGACCAGCAACCAGATTTGTGTGGTTACGCTGCACGACCTGGAGGGTTATGAGCCCTCCGAGATGGCCTATAAGATTGGGCAGGAATGGGGCGTGGGCGACAAGCGCTTCAACAACGGCGTGGTACTGCTCATCAAGCCCAAGACAGCAACCAGCAGCGGCAAGGTGTTCATTGCCACGGGCTATGGCGTGGAGGGCGTACTTCCCGACGCGCTGTGCCGCCGCATCATCGAGAACAAGTTGATTCCCGCTTTCCGCAACAACGACTACGAGGCGGGCGTGTGGGATGCGCTAGCCGTGATGATGCCCATCCTCAAGGGCGAGTATGATGCCGAGGAGCTGCTTGAGGAAGAAGATGAAATGGGCGGTGATGATGTCATTGCCATCATCTTGTTCCTTGCCATCTTTTTCTTTATCCTCTATCGGAATTCCAATAATGGTGGCAGTTCAGGTTCCAGTGGCCGCAACACCGGCACCTGGGGCGGCCCCATCATCTTCACGGGTGGTTCCGGTTGGGGCAGCGGCGGCTCAAGCTGGGGCGGTGGTTCCAGTTGGGGCGGTTTTGGCGGCGGCTCATTCGGTGGTGGCGGCGCCGGCGGCTCCTGGTAACACGGTACTAACCCATGTTAGCCCAAAATCGCTCACTACACATACTTATAATTAAAGAGAGTTCGACGGAATGGTACAGATTGGTGGACAAGAACGGCAAGGCGGTAGCCGCCAATCTGCTTCGTGAGATGGAGAACGTGAAGAAATCCTTCCACGACCAGATCCCCACCTACCCCTGGTAGCAAGCTCCCATCGGTCCCCAGAAATGGGGAAAGTGACAAATTCACAGCATTGCCTGGCAGACAAACTACCAGGCGTTTTTTGTCTCTGTGCTCATTTGGCTTAAGAATTGCGAGGGGTGTTGTGTTAATGTTGTGTAATTTTGTGGGCGGAATGGATGGAGTGGCGAAAAAAGCAGTAATTTTGCAAGTTGGGTCATACCCAACGATAGTTATTCTGAAAACATCAACCGCTATGAAAAGATTGTTCTTAGCATTTATCCTGTTGGCCGTCAGTGCTGCAGTCATTTGGGCCAACGACGGTGCCCAAGCAACGTTCAAGACGCGTGTGCACGACTTTGGCATCATCAAGGAGGAAGGCGGCCCAGTGAGCGTGGAGTTTGAGTTCACCAACACGGGCAACAAACCACTACTCATCGTCGATGCCACCGCTTCTTGCGGTTGCACCCGCCCCGAATACCCCACCAAGCCTATCAAGCCTGGCAAGAAAGGCAAAATCAAGGTGACCTACAGTCCGCTGGGCCGCCCTGGTGCTTTCCGCAAGACTGTGAAGGTACGCACCAACGCTAGCGACCAGCGTGTGAGCCTAATTATCGAGGGCACCGTTCAACCTAGCAAGCGCAAATGATAATGAGGCAATATATAGCCATATTGCTCGTAGCATGTACGATGCTCATGTGCTTTGGTCAGGGCGAGGTGCACTGGCTGGAAATGGAACATGACTTCGGCACCATCCACGAAGAAGATGGTAAGGTGTCATGCTCGATGCGTCTGGTCAACACGGGTGACAGCGCCCTACTCATCACGCATGTGCGCACATCGTGTGGCTGTACTGCCAGCGACTACGACAAGAGCCCCATTGCACCCGGCGACACCAGTTCCATCCGCATCACCTATGACCCTACGGCACGACCGGGGGAGTTCGTCAAGAACGTGTTTGTCTACACCGACGGCAATCCACGCCGTTCGAGCCTGGAGATTCGTGGCAAGGTCATAGCCCAACCCACAACGCTTTCGGAGTTCTACCCTGTGACAGTGGGAGCGCTGCGCATGACCAACGCGAGTATTCCGCTGGGCGAGCTGACCCACGACCGCAAACGCTCATCTTACCTAACTGTGCTGAACTCGTCGACAACCGACACCCTGCTGGTGAGCGTGCTAGGAAGCAAGCCACACATCAAGGCCGCTGCCACACCTGACACCTTGCCACCTGGTGCAGTGGGTGCAGTAACCGTTTTCTTCGACTCGAGCAAGGCGCCGTTGTGGGGATTGAACACCGACACACTGACCGTGATGAGTGAGGCATTGCACCCCAGCGCTACCGCTTTGGCGGGCATGACCCACATCCAAGTGATGGCACAAGTGCTGGACGACTTCTCCAAGCTGAGCGAGAAAGCACGCCAACAGGCCCCTGTCATCGAGGTGAGTACCGACAAACTGATGTTCACCGCACAAGAACCCACCGCCACCTTCACCATCACCAACACGGGTAGACAACCACTGGAACTGCGACGTATATGGACTGCCGAACCAGGCATAGCCATCGTCTGCGACCGCACGAAGGTCAAGAGTGGGAAACAAGCCACAGTGACCGTCACCATTGACCCGAACGCACTGGGCAAGACGCTGCTCAACAGTCGCTTGACCATTGTGAGCAATGCCCCCCAGCAGCAATCCTGTCATGTGAGACTAGTGGGAGAATTTTAATCAATGCACAATGCATAATGCACAATGCACAATTACAGCCATTCTGTAATATTATATTGAACTAATGAGCGATAAAAATAACGCAACACAGACACATCATCCCGAGAACGATGCGCAATACACAGGCCTTCAAGTGAATGCCGGTGTTGAGCAGCCACCCATTGTAAGCCCGTATATCAAAAACCGCAAGCGGCGCCAACAGCTGAGTGTCAACGACTATGTTGAGGGCATCCGCAAGGGCAACAAGGCCGTGCTGGGTCAGGCAGTGACACTGGTCGAAAGCCTGAAACCCGAGCACCAGGTAGTGGCACAGCAAGTGATAGAGAAATGCCTGCCCTACACGGGCAACAGCCGCCGCATAGGCATCACTGGTGTGCCTGGCGCTGGCAAGTCGACGAGCATCGACGTGTTCGGCATGCACGTGCTGCAGCAGGGCGGTAAGCTCGCCGTACTCGCCATCGACCCCAGCAGCGAACGTAGCAAGGGCTCAATCCTGGGCGACAAGACGCGCATGGAGAAACTCTCGGTGCAGCCCGATGCATTTATTCGTCCTTCCCCCTCGGCAGGCTCGCTGGGCGGTGTGGCACGCAAGACGCGCGAGACCATCGTGCTATGCGAAGCTGCTGGCTATGACAACATCTTTGTCGAGACCGTGGGTGTAGGGCAGAGCGAGATTGCCGTACATTCGATGGTCGACTTCTTCCTGCTCATCCAGATTGCCGGTGCTGGCGACGAGTTGCAGGGCATAAAACGTGGCATCATGGAGATGGCCGACGGCATTGCCATCAACAAGGCCGATGGCGACAACATCGAGCGCGCCAACCTGGCGGCTGCTCAATTCCGAAACGCACTGCACCTGTTTCCACTGCCTCCCAGCGGTTGGCTGCCCGAAGTAACCACCTACTCGGGCTATTACGAACTGGGCATCGACAGCGTGTGGGACATGATTGACCGCTATTTTGCCCATGTCAAGGAGAATGGCTACTTTGACGAACGCCGCCGCCAACAAGAAAAGTACTGGATGTATGAGACCATCAACGAGCAGCTGCAGGCGCGGTTTTACAGCAATCCCGAGGTCCAACGCCTACTCGAGATCAAGAAGGAAATGGTGCTTCACAACCAGCAGTCCTCGTTTGTTGCCGCCGCCGATGTGCTGGAGTTCTATTATAATCAGAGATAAACCCATTCCAATATGTCAACTGAAGTATTTACTTACCGCTATCCTCATCCTGCCGTGACCACCGACTGCGTGGTGTTTGGCTTTGACGGTGTGAGGCTGAACGTGCTACTTATCGAGCGCGGCCATGAGCCATACAAAGGCTGCTGGGCATTCCCAGGCGGTTTCCTGAACATTGACGAGGACGCTCCTGACGGTGCCCGCCGCGAGTTGCAAGAAGAGACTGGTCTAGTGGTGACCAACATTGAGCAGTTGGGCGCATTCACCACGCCATCCCGCGATCCGCGCGAGCGTGTGATTTCAATTGCCTACTTCACGCTGGTGCGTGTGAGCGATGTTCAGGGTGACGATGATGCCGCCCGTGCGCAATGGTTCGACATCGCCCACACACCCAATTTGGCATTTGACCACCAGGAGATTTTTGAGCGCGCTCTGGAGCGGCTGTCCCACTTTCTCAAGCTAAGGACCGGCAACTTCATGAGCTCGGAGTTCAGCTACGAAGAGATTGACATGATCTACTACGCAGCCACGCTGACACACTAGCCTATTCAATGCACAATGCATAATGCACAATAAACGATGGCTGTCTGGTGGCTTTAACTCTCAGTTTTACACTTTAACTCCTCACTCTATTGGAACCTGCTTGGATCATGTTGAGTGCCCTAGTTGTTGTGGGCACGGTGCTGTGGCTGCTTGACCGCCGCGATCGTGGACGCGATGCCGAAGGTCAACTGCAACCCACCGAGGTCGTTGAGCCCGAACCGTCGTGCAGCGATGACTGCTGCAGCACGCATGATGTGTGTCCAAGCGAACAACTGTTGCGTGGTGAGCTGTGCGAGATAACCTACTACGACGACCAGGAACTGGACGACTACCGTGGCCGCAACGCAAATGAGTACAACGATGCCGAGCTGGAGCAATGGCGCGATGTGCTCTACACGCTGCAGCCAGACGACCGATTAGGGTGGGAGCGCAGCATTAAGCGCCGCGGTATTGTCATGCCCAGTGCCATCCGCGACGAACTGCTGATGCTGCTACAAGAGTCCTAATAGTCCGATAGATGCAATAAAAGGTAGTAGGATGCGTTACTATAAAGGATGAACCGACATATCAGACATCTGGTTGAGCTTGTGCTCGTGGTGGCACTGGCGGTGTTTGTTAGCGCTTGTAGCAACAAGAAGAACACTGCCGGGTCGCGTTTTTGGCAAGCGCTGAACACGCGATACAATGTTTATTACCACGGGCGCACAAACTATGACGAGCAACTCAAGGAGATGCTTGAAAACTACCAGGACGACTACTCGCAGCGCTTGTTTGTTCATCCTGCCGAGGCACGGGCCAACCCCAAGGCACCACAGCCCGGCGGCAGCTTTGACCGCACCATCGAGAAGATGCAGAAGGCCATTGCGCTGCACTCCATCAAGAAAAAGCCCAACAAGAAGAGCGGTAAGTCGAGCGACCCCAAGTATAAGGCTTGGATGGCTCGCGAGGAGTACAACCCGTTCATGCACAACTGCTGGTACACCCTGGCACTGGCACAATACATGAAGGGTGATTTCCTCAACGCCTCCGCAACCTTCCGATACATCAGCCGTCACTTCAGTTGGAAGCCCGACCTGGTCGAGGAGGCCAAGGTTTGGGAAGCGTTGAGCTACTGCGCCATGGGCTGGACCAGCGAGGCCGACAATGTGCTATCGCACGTACATCTCGACAAGATTGACAACAAACGCATCCGTTCGCTTGCCAATCTGGCGTTTGCCGATTATTATATCAAGGAAAAGCGCACAGCACAAGCCGTGCCCTATCTCGCCGAGGCTGTGAAAGGCGCAAAAGGATCGCAGAAGGTTCGACAAAACTTCCTGCTTGGCCAGCTCTATGAAGAGCTCGACCAGAAGGATCTCGCCTATCAAGCCTTCAAACGCGCAGGCAGCAGCAACAGTGCCAACTACCGCACCAAGTTCAATGCCCGCATCAAGCAGAGTGCCGTCTATCAGGGCTATGACATCGCGGGTGAGGTGCGTGCGCTCAAGCACATGACGCGCTACGATCGCAACAAGGAATACCTTGACCAAATCTACTACGCCATCGGTAACCTATACCTCTCGCGCGACGACACCACGCACGCCGTCGAGAATTACATCCTAGCCGCAGAGAAGAGTACCCGCAACGGCATCGACAAGGCCATCAGCCAACTCAAGTTGGGCAGCATTTACTTTGCCCAGCACAAGTATGACAAGGCGCAGCCGTGCTACGCCGAGGCTGTCCCCCAACTCAGCGAAGACTATCCCAATTACAAGGCCCTTAAACAGCGCAGTGACGTGCTCGACGAGCTTGCCGTCTATGCCGGCAACGTGACGCTGCAGGACTCGTTGCTCAAACTCTCGAAGATGAGCGACACCGAGGTAAAGGCAGTCATCAAGAAAATCATTGACGAACTGAAGAAAAAGGAGAAGGAGGAGAAGGAAAACGCCGACCGTGAGGCCTATCTGGCCAACCAGGCCTCAAAGGGTAACATGCAGCAAAACCGGAATGCGCCGCAGCAGTTTTCGATGAACAACGACAAGTCGTGGTACTTCTACAACACGCAGACCAAGAACGCCGGTAAGACGCAATTCCAGCAACGTTGGGGCAACCGCAAGCTCGAGGATAACTGGCGCCGTCGCAACAAGCAGGTGTTCTCGCTCGACGGTGGCTCGTCTCAGATGGACTCGACTCTCCAAGCCCTGGTCGACTCGCTGGGCAACGATTCAATACCCATCGACACCGCCGCACTGCGTCGTGCCGAAGATCCGCACTACGAGGAATATTACCTCAAGCAGATTCCCAAGACCGAGGAGCAGATCCAGGCAGCCCATGAGATTATCCAAGAAGGCTTGTACAACATGGGCGTTATCCTCAAGGACAAGCTCGAGGACTATGAGGCTGCTGCCGTGCAGTTTACGCGCCTGCTCACCGACTATCCCGACAACACCTACCGTCTTGACACCTATTATAACATGTACCTGATGTACATGCGCGAGGGCTCGGTCAACCGGGCGGCTGTATACCGAAACATGATCTTGAGCGACTTTGCTGACTCCAAGGAGGGCAAAGCGCTGATCGACCCCAACTACATCGAGAACCTGAAGCGAATGAACATCGAGCAGGAGCGGATGTATGCCGAGGCCTATGCCAACTACCTCAACGACAATAACGAGGCGGTGCACGAAGCCTATGCCCAGATGATGCACAAGTACCCGCTGTCGAAGATCATGCCCAAGTTCATGTTCATCGATGCGCTCTCCTATGTGACCCAGCGCAACTACGATAAGTTCAAGGAGACCATCAAGGACATGCTCCAGCGCTATCCCGAGACCGACATCACCCCCGTGGCCAGCGGCATCGTCAAGCAACTGAACGCAGGTCGCAAACTCGAGGGTGGCGGTAGCAATGCCCGTGGCTTGTTGTGGAGCACGCGTTTGAGCAACGACACCACACCAGCTGCGCTCGAGGGCAAGTTCACGCCATTCAAGGAAGATAACGACAAGCCGCAGGTGTTCATCCTGCTCTACCCCACCGACACGGTAAGCTCGCACCTGCTGCTCTACGAGGTGGCACGCCACAACTTCAACTCGTTTGTGGTCAAGGACTACGACTTGGAGCAAATGAACTTTGGTCGCCTGGGACTGTTGGTAGTCAAGGGCTTCGAGAACTTCAACGAGGTATCGCACTATCGTAAGGTATTTGACGCCGACACGTCAATGGCCATCCCGCCACAAGTGCACCAAGTACTCATCAGTGAAAGCAACTTCCAACTGCTGCTCAACGAGGGCCGCACCTTTGAGGACTACTTCAACTACTTGCAAGAACAGGAAGAAGCCAAGGCCGAGAAGATCAAGAAGGGCGATAAGAAAGCCACAGCTGATGATGACCAAGACGACCAGGATGGCAAGATAAAGAAGAGCGTCAAGGGAAAGAGAGAGAAGAAAGATCAGGCTTCACAGCCCAATGACTCGACGCAGATCAAGGCACCGCTATTGCCCGACTCGTTGCAGAGCGTCACCACACAACCCGACTCACTGCAAACTACCACCGCACAGCCCGACTCGCTAACAACTGCTGTTAGCCAGCCAAACGATAGTGTGCCGTTGCTCACCGAGGCCGAGAAGCAACTCCAAGCTCAGTTGCAACAGGCCGAGAAAGAGCGTTTGGCACAAATTGAACGCGAAAAGCAGGAGAAAGAGGCTCAAGCCGAACAGGAACGCTTGGAGCAACTGCGCCGCCAGCGGCAGGAAGAATTGGATCGTGCTGCCAAACTCGATCAAGAGTTGCTCGAAAAGAAGGAAAAAGAGCGCATCGAGCAAGAAATGCGCGAAAAGGAAGAGCGCGAACGCAGAGATGCTGAGGAGCGGGAGAAGAGGATGAAGCAATCAGAGAAACCTGAGAATGCTGAGAAACCTGAGAATCCCGAGAAGCCTGAGATCAAGCCTGAGTCCGAGATTAAGCCTGAGTCCGAAATCAAGCCTGAGTCCGAAATCAAGCCTGAGTCCGAAATCAAGCCTGAGTCCGAAATCAAGCCTGAGTCCGAAATCAAGCCTGAGTCCGAGATTAAGCCTAATGAGCCCAAGAAGACCGAGATAGAGTCTAATGAGCCCGAAAAGGCTGAGAAGACTGAGAAGGCTGGGACTGAGAAACCGGGCACACGCAGTGTGCGCGACAAGAAGGACAAGAAGACCGAGACGCAGCAGCCCACTACCGCTTCCAAGCAAGACAAGAAGGCTCAGGAAAAAGCCGAGCGCGAGCGTCTGAAGGCCCTCGACAAGGCCGAGAAGGAACGCGCTAAACAGGCCGAGAAGGAGGAGAAGGAGCGCGAAAAGGCCCTGAAGAAAGCCGAGAAAGAGCGTCAGAAGGCCGAAAAGCGTGCCGAGCGCCTGCGCCAAGACTCACTGCTTCGTGCCCAAGAGGACCGCGAAAAGGTATACAAGAGCGCCCGTGAAGCTAAGGAAGACTCCATCGAGGCTCTACAGAAAGCCAAGGCCGATGAAATCAAGAACAAGCAGAAAGAGCGCGAACAGGCCAAGAAACAGGCCGAGAAAGAGCGCAAGGAACGCTTGAAGGCCAAGGAAAAAGAGCGCAAACTGAAGGAGAAAGAGCGTAAGGAGCGCATGAAAGAGCGTGAGGCCAAGCGCAAAGAGCAGCAGAAGTTGCGCAATGAGCAGCGCAAGGAACGCGAGAAAGCCCGAAAGGAGCAGCAGAAACAACGCGAGGAAGAACGCAAGCAGAAAGCTGCCGAGCGCAAGGCTGCCAAGGATGGCAAGAGCAATTCAAATGCCACAACGGGACGGTCGAGCCGCAACAACACCAAGGGCGGCAAGGCCAGTGGCAAGACCACCACGGGCAACAGCAGCAAGGCTGATACCACTGGCGGAAACGACAAGCCCAACAATGCCGGCACAGTCGAGCCCGACAGTAATGACAAGCCCGGCGGCAACGAAAAACCTGATGGTAATGACAAGCCCGACGGCAACGAAAAGCCATAAAGAGCCATTAGCTATTAGCCGTAAGCATAATAAAAACAGCGAGAACAACGAAGACAACTTTTTATAATCCACAATGCATGATTGTCTTTGTTGTTCTTGTTGTTTTCCAGTCTTTTATCACATGTACACATTTTATAAAGAAGTGAGAAGCAAGATTCTGAGGGCAGCCGTTATCCTGGCACTTGGAACCGCCTGTGCATCGGCGCAGCAGCGTGAGGCAGTAGACTATGTCAACACATTCATCGGAACCAGTGGCATGGGCCACACTTTCCCTGGGGCATGCGCGCCGTTCGGCGCAGTGCAGCTCA
>JAEEVE010000215.1 GCA_016290765.1 Muribaculaceae bacterium | reverse complement strand
CTCCCAAGACAGAGTCTTTCGCGATGTTACGATAGTACTGAAAGAGCATATTGCTATAAATGTACGAGTGGTAGTTGTCGTCCCTGTCTTGAGCCTTGTGGAGTTGCTGGTATAGCAATTCGACAAGTTCTTTGAGGCGATCCATATCGTTGAGCACATGGCACTTTCTATTGATAATAAGCTCGTCCAACATTTGTTTTGAGAGCCTAGTGTCAAGATAGCCATGAGCATAGGCTGAATCCAGGAGTTGAAGGCACGCATCATAGTTCTTCTTCCCCTTTTCTTGGATGGCACGGGCAAATATTCTGGCAAATTCATATTGCTTTATGCTATCGGGCAACTGGTATTGTAGGAACAGGTCTATATCCTGATGGAAACGGCGATATTGCGTAGTGTCATCTAGCATGCTAATCCAGTTAATTCCTGAAATGATAATGCGCTGCGGATTATCATTAGCCTCTAGAGCAGTGTGGAATGCAAGGCGATTTAACTGCAAGACCTCTTCATCCATATTGATGTCGCTTAAGGCTAAATTCATCAGTTTAATGTTGCCAAGATCGGTATAAATGCTAGACAACAGGTTTAAGAGATGATTTTCCTTGGCAATTCTCTGTGCCTCCAAGAGATAGCGATTAGCCTTGGCTACATCATTATAGTAATACATGTAAAGTTTGCCTATATTACCCAGTGCCGAGCCTGCTTGTCGGGGTGTAGTGTTGTTATGCTTGTCGTCACTTCGATAACGGTTGACAATAATATTGTAGCAAACAAGCGAACTGTCAGGTTTGTCCGTATCGTAGAAACGCTTCCCCATCTCCATCAGTTTCTCGCTGGGCAGGTCTTTCCAGATGTCATAGTTCTTAAGCCGCCCCGTGCCATCGGCCGCAGCCCCCAGCCACGCCACGACCAGCAACAGTATTGCCGCAATATGTCTAAATGCCCTCCTCATTTCTCAAACGGTTTCAAGATAACCCACTTACCACTCTTGCGACCACCCTCACGAGTTAAAATACCTATCAACTGGAGTTCTGCCAAGTCACGTTGAATAGTGCGGTCGGTAATAGGCAGTTTTCCAGGGCTCATTTCTGAAATTGTTTCAGAAATAGACTTTGCTGATGAAGATGGGTTTTGCGAGATTAAAGCTAAGATAAACTTTTGGCGCTCAGTTAGTTCTTTTACGACATCTTTTGCGACATCTTTTACGACATCTTTCGTGACACCTGTAGGCAGGGGCAATACGAGTTCCACTTCATCGACCTCAATCTTGTTACTTAACTTAGGTTTTCCCCAGGTGGTTTCTTCCCATGCGTTAACAATCATAGGAAAACCTGACCCAACATTCTCGCCATAACCTATCATGCGGAGCATATTTTGTATTCTTGGATTACGGGCCTTGGAGATACCACCTTGATAAATCTGTTCTATGGGAAGTTTCAACAACCCAGGATTGCGAAAACAAAGACAGTCATCATGTTTTTCAATCCGCAGCACTCCAGCATCCATCATTAGGTCGGCATGGATAATCGCATTCGTGAAGGCCTCCCTCACAGCCTTGTGCTGAGGTGTGTCATCGACTCGCTGCAATCCTTCCATGCGGAACGGTCTAGGAAGATCAAAAGTCATTTTAGGTAATACAATGCTGAAAAATTGGTACAAATTGTTTTCCCAACGACCATCATAAGTCAAGCGATCGCTGTAACGTTCTTCGCCAATGAGGTTGCAAAAGTTGATGTAGTCCATTCGGAAGTTGTCAAAACGTTCCCTCACAGGCAATCCTTTGCCAAACATCATTAACCCCGCCACCGACAATCCTTCTCTGCCACTTTCGCGGTCAACGAGATATCCACCTAGGTTGCGTAGAAACGATTTGTCATCCACCTCGTTCCACACATGGCCATCGTTCCAAAAACGGAATAGGGTGCGATAGCGATGCAGTGTGTCAAGGTCAATATCGTCCATGCCATAGTGCTCAAGGATGATGCCATCGTTCCCATCCTCAAATGAGTCACGAATCATCGCTCTCACTTGCCGCTCAGAACAGCGAAAGTCTCCTTCATGATTCCTGCGGTAAGTACCCTTGTAGACATTCTCATTTAAGTAGATGGGTTTCAGTTGCCAATCAGCTTGCGGCACATGAATGCACACAATCTGCATGCCATCCACATTCACAGTCTCCACATCATCCTCTGTGAGTAAGTTCTCGTTGACCTTGTCGCTATGGAGAGTGTTCCAGAAGTCTTTGACAATCTTATTCGCGTCATCGACTCCTGCTAAGTGGAAACGCTTTTGTGCGTCTTTCTCATTGCGATCTTCAACGATGCCGAGCAGGATATATCCACCCATTGTATTGGCAAAAGCCGAATACGTTTCCCAAACTGACTTTGGCACTTCAGCTTTAGCCCGTTTGCATTCCAATGTCACATGCTCGCCGTTTGTCAGCAGTTTGAGTATGTCTTGTTTATTCATTCGCTAGTTGTGTATGGCCTAATTATTTTCTGCAACCAATGGTTGCGAATTTAATCTTAATACCCCGGGTTCTGCTCAGTGCCGGTGAAGGTGAGGAACTCACCGGGGATGGGGAAGACGATGGTGTAGTGGTTGGTCTCGCCGGGCAGTTGTGGGCGGTCGGTGTAGGCGCGGGTGAAGCGGTCGAACCGGATGAGGTCGTTGCGGCGCCAGCCCTCCCAAGCCAACTCAAGTAACCGCTCGGTGAGGATGTTGTCGAGGGTGCACTCGCGCGGCTCGGCTCCCACACGGTCGCGAACGGCATTGAAGGACTCGCTGCCATCTTGGCCGTTGCGCACCAGTGCCTCGGCGCGCATGAGCAACACGTCGCTGTAGCGGAACAGCACGATATCGTTGTCGCTCTGTTTGCCGTCTTTGGTGCCTGTGGGGTCGACCTCATACTTCGCCATGCGCGCCCCTGCGGTCTTCTCCCAAGCAGTGCCGCTGACATCCAGTGCCACATGCCAAGGCTCATAAACCAGCGGTGTTCCGTCGTCCAGCAAGACGATGTTACCATTGAGATCCAATGCCGTGCCGGCATAGTAAGTCATGTAGAACCTCGGATCCAGCTGGCTCATGTCATTCTGGTCGCGCTTCAGGCCGAATGCGGTGATGGCCTCGATGGTGGCGCTGCTGCCATTCTCGCCGTTGAGTCCCATGGCTGCGGCATGGTTGTAGTGCCGCGAGCGGAAAAGGTTGATGAACTGTGTGTCGTAGAGGTACTTGTTCATCGGAATGGTGTAGATGTTCTCTAACGACTGCTCATTGTTGACCGCGAAGTTCCTTTGGAATGAGCCCTCAAGTTGGTAACCCAGCGCCTGTAGCCTGTCGCAGTAGCAAATCGTTGCCTCCCAACTGTTCATCTGTTGGCCGTTGACATTCCACTTGATACTCTTGCCGTCAGGATGTGTCGCGTCGGTCCAGTCATCGTCGGCATACACCTCGGCATTAAGCATAAGTTTGGCAAGCAAGAAGTATGCCGCTCCTTGCGTCATGCGCCCATAGTAGGTACCTGGCAGGTTGCTGCGTTCTTCGGTCAGCTGTGGAGCAACCTTCTGCAACTCGCTGACGATGTGTCGATAGGTCTCGCTGCGTGATTTGACTTGCAAGTCGGCCACACTTGGCGAGGTGGAGCTGAAGACAGGCACGCGGCCATAGAGGTCCATAGCATAGAAGTAGAACATCGCCCGCAATGCACGCACTTCTGCCTCTAGGTCGCTCACATCCACATTGGGGTGCGCCTTGGCAAACTTGTTAATGCGGGCCAGTGAGCCATTGCAGCCTTGAATCTCCTTCATCAGGTAGTTCCACACATCGCCCGTGCCGTCGGCCTGCTCAAACTTGTGCAGGAACAATGCTTGCCAATAACCTCCGTCATACCAGTCGGCACCGCGAGTGGGCATGATGGCCTCGTCGGTGGTGAACGTGTTCAGGTCGTACACGCCATGGCCCGTACCTTGCAGGCCCTGGCAGTTCTCGCTGCCGCCCACATCACGATAGATGGCTGCCACAGCGTTCAGATATAACTCGTTGCGGGTCTTGTAAGCCTCATCGGCAGGGACGCGGTCACTGGGATTCTCCTCCAGGTAACTGTCACAAGCAGTGAGTGCCAGCAGTCCAACCAATATCATCAGTTTTGTTTTCATGACGCTTGATAGAAATTCTTAATTGTGCATTGTGCATTATGCATTGTGCATTAAAAATAGGCGCTCACGGCCAGTGAGTAGGTGCGAGCCACGGGATAGGTGTTCTTGTCATCCACACCCAGTGTGCCGTTGACATTGCTGCTGTTGATCATGGGGGTCAAACCCGAGTAGCCAGTGATGGTCGCCAGGTTCTCGACGGTGAGCGATAGGCGCAAGCGGTCGACCCATCGCTTAGCACGCCCCATGGGCACGTTCCAACCCAAGGTGACATAGTCGAAGTTGACATAGTCGCCACGCTCGAGCCAATAGTCAGTGGCAGTTTGGTCAACGATGTTCCGCTGGGGCGCGTCAGCCAGCACGTTATAGCCCGGCAATGAGTTCACATTCATATAGGTCAATGCGGTGCCGTTGTAAATCTTGTGACCGAATGCGCCGTTGAGTTGCAGCGTGAGGTCGCAGTTCCTGTATCGGAAACTGATGTTCGCACCCAGCAGCACTTTGGGCATAGCCTGTCCACACAACTGCCGGTCGCTGGCCGCAGTAGCTTCGCCATCTTTGTCCAGGTCGGCTATCTCATAGGTATAACCGCCATTGCCGTCACTCTTGAGTCCGGTGCAGTGTGGCAGATAGAACACGCCGAGGGGTTGCCCAATAACCTGATAGACAATGTGGTTATTGCCGCCGTGGAAACCTGCACCATTCAGACTGGCGATATCGACATGGGTGGGAGCCTCCAACCAATAGTCGTTATAGAATCCACTGAGCGACAGCAGTTTGTTGCGTTGCCAGGTGAGGTTGGTGTTGATGTTCAGTTCCATGTCGCGGTGCTGCAGTACGGTGGCACCCAATGAGATTTCCACGCCCTGATTACTCATCGAACCCAAGTTGTCAAGCAATTTGTTGAACGAGAAGGGCGGAACCGACACATTGTATAGATAGAGCATGTCGCTCGTCTTGCTACTATAATAGTCGATACTGGCACTGAGCCATCCATTGAGCATAGTGGCATTGAGTCCCACATTGAAGGTGCGCCGTACCTCCCACTTAAGATCGGGATTGATGTTTTTGGGATTCCCCAGGCTTACCATTGCCTCGTTGCCCACGGGCACGATGCCACTGGGCATGAGCACATTCAATGACATATAACTGTCGATGCCCCCCATGTTT
>JAEEVE010000214.1 GCA_016290765.1 Muribaculaceae bacterium | reverse complement strand
AACAACAGGTACCACCCGCTTGACTTATAAAAGAAGAACAGACTAAACGCTGTGACAAACAAGAGCATCTGCGTGCGCCGCGACTTCACACAGGCATAGAGCGGAATGAAGACGAGAAACAACACCCAGAATAACCCACTGGAGAACAACAACGGCTGGCTAGGGTCATAGGACAGTTGCGCCAACAAATTGTGCCACAGATTAGTCACAGAGTAGTCCATGCATCATCGTTGAGGTTGATAAACAATCGTACGGCAGCGTGCCTTGGCAGCCTTGGGCTTGTTCAAACGGATGGGATGGGCCGACTGGGTCATCACCCACTTACAGACACGGTCGCACCATGCAGCCGCTGAGGCGTGAGTGGGATGCGCACCGTCCTTGGCGCGGTCGAAATGCTGACCATTGCTCAGATAGAACGACCCTGGCGCACACGACTCCTGAAGCATGTCGTTGATGCCCGTATCGGGCTTCCAGTTAGGTGGTCCAATCCATACATAGGGTATTGACCCTATTTGTGAGAGCATGTTGTCAAGATACTTCTGCCGCTTGTGCTGTATATCACGAACAAACAGCTCATTGGCACCCAAGCAGATGAAGATGTAGTCGGGATTAAACTCGGCAATGCGCTCCTGGAGTCGAGTGGTACTGCCCCATACCTCGGTAGTGGAACTGTACCATATCACATTGATTAGGGAGTGCCCGTTCTCCTGGGCATAGGCCGCCAAGCGTGGCCCCAAGCCCTCGAGCATCGAGTCACCGATAAACAAGATGACCTTGGCGGTGGTGTCCATGGGCGCCCTAGGCACAGACTTGGGTTTGTCGTGAGCAGCCTTGCTACCCCTGCCGGGAATCTGGCCCTTTGCGGCTGTCTGCGCCGTCTTGCGCACGGGTGGCTTGTTGGCAGCAAACAAGGTCTGAGCAAAGGTGGAAGTTTTCAATGTCGCAAAACCCAAGTTGATGCCATCGGGCACGAACGACAGGGCTGCGAAAAACGCAAGCCCTGCCGCTAGAATCCCTATCAGTCCTCGCAAAGCCTTGTTCATCTGATAGTGGGAAAATTACTTACCGGGAATGAGCGTGATGCCCAGGCCAGGGATGTCATGAAGCGTAATCTTGCCATTCTCAACGGTCATGCCATTGAAGCGGTCGTTGGCGATGAGCAGGTTTCCATCGAGGTCGGCAAAGTCAACCAGTGGCGAGAGGTTTGCTGCTGCCGTGACCGCACATGAGGTCTCGGTCATGCATCCTATCATCACCTTCATGTCGAGAGCACGAGCCAGGGTGACCATCTTGTAGGCCTCGTGCAGACCGGTACTCTTCATGAGCTTGATATTGATACCATCATACACGCCCTTGAAACGCACGATGTCGGGCAATCGCTGGAACGCCTCGTCGGCGATAATGGGTAGCGGACTGCGTTCGCGCAACCATGCGGTCTGATCAATCCACTCCTTATCGAAAGGCTGCTCAACAAAGAGGCAGTTGCGTTCCTTGAGCCAATGACACATTTCCAGCGCATGCTCCTTGTCCTTCCATCCCTGGTTGCAATCGACGCAAATGGGGATGTCGGGCATCATCTCTCGAATAATCTCAACAGTCTCCTGGTCGTTGTCCAGTCCCATCTTGACTTTGATGAGCTTGTAGGGGCGTGCCTCCTCGACCTTTTGTCTTACGACCTCCTCGGTGTCAATGCCGATTGTAAAACTGGTCACAGGAGCCTTACCAGGGTCGAGTCCCCAAATTTTGTACCAGGGCTGTCCCATGATCTTGCCTAACAAGTCGTGCAGCGCGATATCCACACTGGCCTTGGCAGCACGATTGTTAGGAGCCTTTTGGTCCACATAGGTGAGGATGTCCTCAATGCGGAATGGGTCGGTGAACTGTCCCAAGTCCAGGCTGTTAAGGAAGGTGGTGACGCTCTCTACGCTCTCGCCCAGATAGGGAGGCATTGATGCCTCGCCGTAACCCACATAGCCGTCATACTCTAGCTGCACTTGCACATCAGGCGTTGTCGTACGACTGTAGCGCGCCAGGTTAAACGCATGACGCAACTTCAGTTCGTAGGGGAAAAACGTCAACTTAAGCTTCTTGCTGCCACCAGCAGTCTTCGCAGCGGTACGGGCGCGACGAGCTTTTCTGGTAACGGCATCGATTGAAATAGGCGTTGCAGCGGCCACCAGGCCCATACCTGCACTCGCTAAAAATTTTCTGCGGTCCATTTAGTCTAATCTATAGTTTATTATTTATTTGAGTGTTTCTAGCATTGCTCTCTGTAGAGGCGTCAGAAGTACCAGGGGTGGTTGCGCAGGTAAATAATTCCCTGAGTTCCAATCATTCCGTTGATGCGGCTGATTGACAAGGTCGAGTAAAGATAGTCAGGTGCCTGGGGGTCGAGGCTATTAACCTTGACTTGGCCAGAACAATGGATATACTTGCCATCACGTAGGTAGAGGCCCACGTGGGTCACGCGCTTGGTCTTGCTGTTGCCGAAGAATAATAAGTCACCCAACTGAGCCTCATGATAATCATAGAGTTTCTTTCCTGTAAGTGCCTGTTGCGAGGCATCGCGCTGCAAGATGATGCCGTTTGCGAGATAACATACCTTGACCAGTCCCGAACAATCGGTAACCTTGGTCGAGGTGCCGCCCCACAGATAGCCTGAACCCATCATGCGACGGGCGGTCTTCTCGATGAGCGCAGCATCAAAGTTCTGCTTTGACCACTGAGCGAGGTCTGCTACCTGATTCTTTTGGATATAGCCTTCCCGCCCATCGGGGGTAGCCAAACGAACCCATTCGCCTTGCTCACCACGATACTCCAAGATGTTGCTCAAAACCAAGTCGCTTACCGTTTCGTCACCACCAGGCTCGGTAACCAAGCGGCTATCGTAGACGGTAACCACCATGCGCCGTGCCTTGCGCCAAGCGTCCATCTGCTGGGCAGTCTTATAGCATAGGGAACTCTCGGGCACACATGAGATATAATCGTCAGGTGTCTGCACACGATACCATTCACCTTCCTTCTCCAGGACCTTAACGGGCATGCCCATAATGGCTTGTGTGGCTGTCTCGGCCGAGTGCTTTCCCTCGGTACGCAACGTGGCTACCGAGAGCTTGACCAGCGCCCACCGCTTGCCCTCGGGCAATGAGTTCTCTACCACGGCGAGGTCATTCTTGATCTTATATCCCTTGAAAGCAGTGTCGATGGCATCTTTCATCTGCTGGGTGCCTACCTTTCCAGTGAGTGTGGTGACACCTTTTTCACTGGTTGTCGCCTTGATATCCCAGATAGCTGTACGCTTGTCGGGTGCATGACGCGCCTTGAGCATGTCGAGCAACTCGGTGGGCGGCAACATGGACTGTGCCGCAGAGCTAAGTGCCAACATGATGATAGTGACGATTGCTAGTTTCCTTTTCATAGTTAAATTTTTGACTGATAGTTTAATGTATTGTTGCTCCAATGATGCGATTCAACGGGGTGATGCCATCGACCTCAAGGTGAGAACTCCAAGCATCGTAATAGAGATTTCCTCCACGCCACTCGACCTCGCCAGGTTGGAAGTCGACGGTCTCACTACGGATGAATTTCTTGGGTGGGCTAAGTAGATCGCCAACAGCCTCGTTAGAAGCCATGCGATAGACATCAATGCCAGTGGCATAATAACTGTTCATGGGAGTGCCAACCGAACTGCGACCGAACGATGGGTCGGTTGGAACCCATCCCACACCTTCAAAATAAGTCTCGGCCCAGTCGTGCCAATTCACCTCATCAGGATGCAACATCCATCCACTTTCCCATCGTGCAGG
Organism: Muribaculaceae bacterium; assembly: GCA_016290765.1. Classification (GTDB taxonomy): domain Bacteria; phylum Bacteroidota; class Bacteroidia; order Bacteroidales; family Muribaculaceae; genus Sodaliphilus. Next base: position 1,512 of record JAEEVE010000214.1, on the reverse strand, counting down.
TATGCCCAGTGAACGCACCAGCGTGATATAGAGCAGTGCTACCTGTCCACAATCGCCGTGGCCACTTTCTAGCACATATTCGGGGATGTTGGCAAATGTGCTGTACTCACGCGCGCCCGCCCAGGGGAAATGAGAAATCCACTCAAAAACCTTGGCGGCCTGCAGGACGGGGTTATCCTCGTCTCCCACAATCTGGCGTGCCAATTCTCGCATCTTGTCGGTAATGATAACATGGCGCGGCTCATCGCCGGTATAGCGCTGATAAACCTCGCTGTGCACATCATAAGGCTCGACCATTGCAAGCAAGTCTTGCTGGGCGATGTGGCGCTCGCCAACCTCGTAGCTGAACGAATATTCAAAGTGGGTAGGTTTACCTGCCTCGGCCTGCGCCTCCATGTAGACAGTGTGGTGCTTGCTGCCCTCGCTGAAGGTAGCCTCATGGTTTCCACCACGATATTGGATGTTGCGCTGCCGCAAATTCTCGTAGGGCATGGGCATCCACACACGCAGGGTTTCACCCGCTGGCACCGCATCGGCCTTGACATCAAGGCTAAACGTAATGTTGACACGTCGCCAGTCACGCACACCATTTCGGTCGGCAGGTGTGCGCATGGCATCGAGGTAATACTTGCGGCGGATGCGATAAGTGTCATCGCGCTCCTGGGCATTCTGTTGGGCAAACTCCTCGCCCAACAGCCACAAGTTGCGCACACTCTTACGGAACCACCATTCCTGGCCGTCAATGTTCATCACCTCGAGGGCTTTTTTCTGCTTCCAGTTGGCAATTTGAGCATCGGTGGCCTCAGGCATGCGTTCGCGAATCATCTGAGCACCCTGCTCGGGGGTGATGTTGAAGTCCTTGCGGATGCGCTGCATGATCGTCTTGAGCGAGTCGATACGAACAGCCTCGGCCTGGCGTGTCTTCTTGGGCAGCTTGTCCATCACCTTCTCGGCTTTCTTAAACTCGCCTTGCGAGATGAGTTGGTCTACCTGCGTCTGCCAGTCGGCATGGGCACTGATAGTTATTGCCACCAAGCTACATAAGATTACTGTGAATCGTTTCATATCTAACAAGATTAAAAATATCAACAAAGGCTCAGCACAATTTTCTTGACATTCTCGCCCAATTCTACCGCCTTGTCCATGGTGTGGGCCTCGCTGTAAATGCGAATGATGGGCTCGGTGTTGCTCTTGCGCAAATGTACCCATGAGTCTTCAAAGTCAATCTTCACGCCGTCGATGGTTGTCAAGCGCTCACCAGCGTAATGTTTTTCGACCGCCTTGAGGATTGCGTCAACATCCATCTCGGGGCGCAGCTCGAGTTTGGTCTTGGCAATGCTATAAGGTGGGTAAGTGGCTTTGAGCTGACTCACTGTCTTACCGCTCTTGGCAAGCAACGTGAGGAACAATGCAACACCCACGAGAGCATCACGCCCGTAGTGCAGTGCAGGATAGATAACTCCACCATTGCCCTCACCACCAATGACAGCGCCAGTGCGACGCATCTCGGTG
>JAEEVE010000213.1 GCA_016290765.1 Muribaculaceae bacterium | reverse complement strand
CCGGAACGGTCATGAAAGTGTTGTTGCTGCGGCTTGCGGGTCGCAGCCAGATGTTGTAGTGAATGGCCTCGGGGGGTGTGACATCGTCTTCCGAAGGTTGCCACGATAGAGTCACCTGATGGGTGTTGGCATCGTAGGTAGCGGTGAGCCCTTGGGGCACCGAGGGTGCCTCATTGGACGCGATATCGACCTCGGCCGAAGTATTGCGGTAGAGTATGGCGGCGCATCCCTTGCTGCAGACGTTGCTTTGCGCCCAACCGGCGCTCCAGGCGTCGAGGTAGCCGTCGTTGTCATAGTCGATGAGGTGGGTATTGCCGTGGCTGATGCGGTCGAAAGCCCATTCCTTGCCAAAGGGATCGCTATAGTAAGCGCCCACGGGCTTGAAGGAAAAGTCACCGCAGTTGAGATAGAGCCACGTGGTGATTTCGTGCTGCTGTCCATGGCCGCCGATGAGAATGTCGGGCAAACCATCATGGTTGACATCGGCCACGGCCGGTGTGGAGCCATCGACGCCCTCAAAGCCGCAGTAGCTGTCGCTCAGCATGGCAAAGGCACGATTGCCGCGGTTGTGATAGATAAACACCGACTTGGCGTTGCCTCCCTTGTTGCTGGAGTAGCCCGTGACCAAGATATCGAGCAAGCCGTCGGCATCAAAGTCGGCCGGCACGCACGAGGCGTCGTAAGAGCCAAAGAAACGCTGGGTGGTCTCGCTGAAGGTGCCGTCGCCATTGTTCCAATAGATGTGCATGGCGCCCTCGTTGGCATCATAACCTGTGACGACGATGTCGAGCCAGCCGTCACTGTCCATGTCGGCAAAGTTTGCCGATCCGCGCGCCAGCCCCAGCAAGGGGGTGGTGCCATCGAGTGGAGTGGCTTGCTCAACAAAACCCATGCCCTGGTTGTTGCGATAGAGACGGGTAACACGGCGGTCAGTGGCCATAAGGCCCTCGTCGTTGAGATAGGCCTCGCGGCCACACAGCACGATGTCGGTCCAGCCGTCGTTGTCATAGTCTCCCACGCTGACCCAGTGACGGCCACGGCCGCCATCGGTGGAGTTGAACACTGGGGCAATGCCCATGGCTGCATCCTCGTTGACCTCGACAAACTGGCTGCTTCCCATGTTCTTGTACAGGTGCGCCACCATGTCGTCGGGACTGACCATCGATTTCTTCTTCAAGCCGGGCACAAAGAGGTCGAGCAAGCCGTCGTTGTTGTAATCGATCCACACAGGGCAGGCATAATAAGTGACAGCGAAGGGGCTGTTGAGGCGCTCGAAGGTGTTCTCGTCGTTCATGCGATAAAACAGCGATGATGCCTGCAGATTGGTGGACAAGTGCTCGTTAAGTCCCGAATAGACGAGTTCGAGCGTGCCGTCGCCATTCTCATCGCCCCACGCCACATTGCTGCGGTCGGTGGTGTGGAAGAACTGTCCAGGTGCGACACCATTTTGTCGGGGCTCGTTGGGCACTGGCCGTTCCACGCGGGTAAACTGCGGCATCGAGGGATCGCCGGGCTCAGGTTTGTCGACGTAGGGGGCGTTGGTGCGCTCCTCAAAATTCTCGGCATAGTCAAAGTCCTCGTTGGTAAACGCGGCGATCCCCAGATCCATCACCTGCTGGCCTCCACCTTGCTTGCCGGCGATCGCAATCAGATTCCACTCGCCTGGCTTTAGCGAGGCAAGCGCCTCACTGCTGATGTTGAGTGGCGAGTAGTTGAAGTTGCATCCCGTCTCGGTGGCGGCCCAAATGCCGTTGATGAAAATCTCGATGTCATCGTCATGGAAGACCATGAAGCGCAGTTTGGCGAGGTTCTCGGGCGTGATGTCGCCCAACTTGAACCAGCGCCGCATATAGATTTGGTTGGTGTTCCAGTTGGTGTGCGTGAGCCCTTCCCAACTGCTGTTCAGTCCATGAGCAAAGGCTCCTTCACCCTGCTGCCACTGGGTGTCATTAAAGTCGACATCGCTCCAATGGCGGTTGGTGACAGGCTGTGTCACATAGCGCCAAGTGTAGTGATGTTGTTGTGCAGTCGAAAGGATGGGTTTGACAATGAGCTCGTTACGCGCCATGTCGATACACTCCTGAATCTTGGGTCGGATGAGCGTGTAAGGCTCAAAGGGCTTGAAGACCTTACGGTCGTAGGTATAGAAGCCGTTCTTCTCGATCTCGACATCGCTCAGCTGCGTGTAGACGGCTGCGTTAAGCCCCTGGAAGTACATGTCCTTAATCTTGTCACACAGGCCATTAAAATAGGTAGTGAAGTCCTGGCTCGACTCGACAACAGTATACTGGAAGTCTCCGCCTGGCCAGATGTGCCCCGGTACCTTCAGGGTGATGCCACCATACTCGCCACAGACGGCAGCACGGTTGGCATTGTGAGGACAACTGGGGTTGGGATACGAGTGCGTGTCGATGATGTTGCCAATCTCGCTATCGGTCCAGCCACTGGCACAGCAGATGAGCGACGGCTTGCCGAAGCGGGCAGGTGTGAGAGCATTTACCTTGTTGTCAACCAAGGTGGTCATGCGGTCGGTGTCGAACTGTCCCCATCCCTCGTTGAAAACTACCCAATGGACAATGCTGGGCGCGTTCTTGATGGCAGGGATGATGTGTTTCACCTCTTCCTCAAAGTTTGCCTTAGCCCATTCCTCATAGCCCTGGGGCAGATTGGGGCTGGGCATATCTTGCCACACGAGGATACCCAATTTGTCACACCAATAATACCATCGTGCTGGCTCAATCTTGATGTGCTTACGTATCATATTGAATCCCAGGTCCTTCATCGCCTTGACGTCGAAGTAAAACGCTTCGTCGCTGGCAGGCATATATAGGCCATCGGGCCACCATCCTTGATCCAATGGCCCCATCTGGAAGATTTGGTCACCGTTGAGATAGATGCGCGGGATGCTGCGGTCGTCTTTCTTGACCTCAATCTTGCGCATTCCGCAATAGCTGGCAATCTCGTCGGTGACTACACCATTCTTTAGCACCTTGATGTTCAGGTCATATAGATAAGGATCCTCGGGCGACCACGTGTGAACCGAAGACAAGGTGAGCCTGAAAATGCTATTGGGGCTACCTGTGCCTGTTGCCACCTCATTGCCTTCGCGGTCGGTGACAGTAGCCTGCAAGGTCACGCCATCGGTAGTGGAGGTGGCAATGCGAAGGCTGAGCCAACTGCGGTCAACACAAGGCTCCATCTCCAGCGACTGAATGTGAGTCTCTTCGACAGGCTCTAGCCACACGGTCTGCCAGATGCCGCTCACTGCGGTATACCAGCAGATGCTGGGGTTCTTGGACTGTTTGCCCGTGGGCTGACCCTGGCCTCCTGTGTTGTCATAGATATACACCGCCAGCTCCTGCTCGCCGCTGGGCTTCAGGGCACTGGTAATGTCGAACGAGAAGGGGTCATATCCTCCCGTGTGGCTACCTACTTGGGTTCCGTTGACATAGACGACGGTCTCCCAGTCGACTGCGCCAAAGTTGAGCAAGATGCGCTTGCCCTGCATCTGGCTAGGCAAGGTGAAAGTGCGGCGATACCAGTAGATTTGCTCGTCGCTTTTCTCCATCACGCCCGACAATGCCGACTCGATGGGAAACGGCACCAAAATCTTCTTGTCATAAGCGAAACTGTTCGAGTAAGCCTCGTCCTTCACGCCCTTGCGCAGGTCCCAGATGCCGTTGAGGTTCATCCAGTCGGCTCGCACCATCTGTGGACGCGGATACTCGGGTAAAGTGTTGTTGGGATCAAGCGTCTCGCTCCAGGGCGTCATCATTGGCCCTTGTTTCATCTGCCATTCAGCAGCACTGACCGAATAGCACATAGCCATGCAAGCCAGCATCATTAAGAACAATCTTTTCATAATCCAATATAATCAATTATTTTATTAGCACTTTGAAGGCGCGAGCCGGGTGATGGCCATCGGTGACAACGATGACATAGATGCCCGCGTCAAGAGTCCATAGTTGTGTGCCCAGCAGATGGGCCTGGGAGGTCACCTTGCGGCCATCGGGAGTAAAGACAGCCATGCCGACAGGATGGTCCAGCGAGCTAACCCGCAACTGGCTACCCATCGCATCGACGGTGACACCCTCAATCTCGGTGATTACCCCTGAGTTGTCGCCCAAATGGAACATCGACTGCAGGCGGATATCCTGTGACGATGCCCCCACCATGACGGCATAGTCGCCCTGGGGCGTGACAAACTTACTCTCACTATCGTCCCACAACCGCAAGTCGGCCAGCGCGACTGGAATGTTTACCTGCAACGTCTGCCCTGGCTGGGTGGCGATACGCTCAAATCCATGCAGTTGCTTGATGGGCAGCGGACGCCTCAACGATGGGTAACGCAGATAAACTTGCGGCACCTCGTCACCAGCACGCGTGCCGGTGTTGGTCACATCAAAACTCACGTGCAGGGTGTCATTGGCCTGGTTGAGCGCAAGGTTGTTATATTCAAAGGTGGTGTAGCTCAAGCCGTGTCCAAAGGGGTACAGCGGCTGTTGCTCATAATACATATAGGTGCGGCCGTTGGCCAGTTCATAGTCATCAAATGGTGGCAGGTCGGCGGTCGAGCGATAGAAGGTGATGGGGAGTCGCCCTGCAGGGTTATAATCACCAAAGAGTGCCTCAACGACCGCGGTTCCACCTTGCTCGCCAGGATACCAGGCATAGAGCATGGCGGGAATGTTCTCGGCTGCCCAAGTGTCGACCAGAGGGCTGCCTGCGACAAAGACCACGACCATTCGCGGGTTGGCGGCATAGGCGAGCTTGAGGAAATCAGATTGTTCCTTGGGCAGCTCGATGGCATTGCGGTCTTGGCCTTCGCGCTCAAAACTGCGGTCAATGCCCATCACGGCGATGGTCAAGTCACTCTCGCGGATGCGCTTTCCGGCATTGCCATAGGCATCAAGGGGGTCAGATGTCACGGTGCTTGGCATGCGCCACTTCAGTGTAGCGATGGCATCTCCTCCATTGTCAAAGTACTCGTAGACAATGTGATAGGTCTGACCTTCTTGCAAGCCAATAGAAGCATAATCGGTAGTAGCCGCGCGTATCACCCACTGGTCGATCAAGACACGGCCATCCACGATGAGCCGGCAACCATCGTCGCTGGTCGAGGCAAACATATATCGTCCCGTGGCGGGTGCGACAAAGTCACCACTCCAACGAATCGACATGGGTGCATTGGGCACCATGGGGTTGGGCGGCTGATTGGCGGGGTCAAAGTACACAAAGTCGGTAGTGGTCACGGCCGACGGCTCTCCCGCCAGTGAGGGGTTGTTGAAATACTCCATCTTGATCCCACCCACAAAGTGGTCGGCGTTGACCAGTGCGTACGA
>JAEEVE010000212.1 GCA_016290765.1 Muribaculaceae bacterium | reverse complement strand
GATGCATATAACGAGTCAACATCCATCCTGGCCAATGCACAAAGTCCTTACTATAACTATGACGCAAAGGATGACGACGAACTGGTCATGAAACGCAAAGTTATTCGTGGTGGTAGCTGGAAAGACCAGAAATACTTTATCCAAGTACAGACCCGCGATTACGAATTCATGGATACCGCCAAATGCTATATCGGTTTCCGCTGCGTGCAGCCCTACCTGGGCCGCGTGAAGGGTGACAACCTGCGCACCGCCAGCAATGTGGCACGCTAAACATTAAACACACAGACACATTTATACAATCAAGCAAACACAATTAAAACTTAAGTTATGAGCTTCATAGACAATCTCGTTCGCAGCAAGACTTACAAAACCTTCATGGGTTATCTTTATGGTTGGGGTGCCGCCGTTGTTATTTTCGGTGCTCTGTTCAAAATCATGCACTGGCCCGGTGCTAACGCCATGCTTATCGCTGGTATGAGTACTGAGACCATCATCTTCTTCCTCTCGGCTTTCGAACCGCCTCACAAAGAGTGGGACTGGAGTTTGGTATATCCCGAACTTGCCGGCATGATTGAAGAGACTCCGACTTTGGACGAGAACGGTACGCCGGTCGAGCTGCCCATCAGCCAGGATCCGCTGAGCGCAAAGCTCGACAAGATGCTGGAAGATGCTAATATCAGCCCTGAACTCTTAGATCGATTAGGGCAAGGTATGCAGAATCTGGCCGAAAGTGCCAACTCCATGAACAACATGGCCAATGTATCTGCTGCAGCCGACAAGTTTGTCAACAACCTTGACGGTGCTGCCAACCAGGCTGGTAAACTTTTGGAAAGCATGCAAGGTGCCCCCGAGGCCATCTCGACCCTTTCCACTATCTACCGCGAAACCGCCGAATCGCTGGGTGGCGAAGTTAGCTATGTGGATGAGATGAAGAAGATGTCTGCCAGCTTGAGCAGTATCAATGCCATGTATGAAATGCAAATCAACAATGCCTCGACACAGATTAATCTCAACAAAGAGTTTGAGGAGAAGATGGGCACTATGCTTGCCAACTTCACCGACTCGGCCGACGGCATTATGAAGTACAAAGAACAAGTCGACGCCCTTACCCGTAAAGTGGCTGAACTTAATAACGTCTACGGCAATATGCTGGCAGCCATGCAGACTCGCCTGTAATACACCCCCCGTCTAACCAATACCTAAAGTGTAACTAAAAGAAAGGAATAGACAATGGGTGCAACAAACTGTCCGGAAACCCCGAGACAAAAGATGATTACGATGATGTACCTCGTGTACACCGCCATGTTGGCTCTGAATGTCTCTGCCGAAGTAGTCAACGGTTTCAAAACCGTGGGCTCTGCCATGACGAAATCCAATGAGAATATCCAAGTCAAACTTGACGAGACATACGCTAACTTCTCCAAGGCCCTGCAAAACAGTCCTGACAAAGTACAAGAGCAATATGACAAAGCCCAGAAAGTACGTGAGCTTTCCATTGCCATGGGTAGCTATATTGACAGTCTCGAATACACCTTCATGGCCGCTCTCAACTCTACCGCAGAGGTGCCTATCGACATTAACAACCCCAAGAAAACCCGCAAGATTCCCGTCGTCAACGAAGACAAGTCGCCTAATTTCGACAGCATCCGTAAAGCTATCGAGATTGCAGGTTTCCGGTGGCTCAAGATGGACGAACTGCACGAAAGTTCGCGCATGTTCATCGACGGCGGTGCCGGTCTGGAACTGAAGAACAAGATTATTGATTACAAGAGACAAGTCAAAGAGATTCTGGGAGAAGACTCCAACCATGTCTCTATCGCCCTCAACGTTGAGCAAAAGGAGCTTAACCCCGACAATGAGTTGTTGGATTGGGAAGTGCTCTGCTTCTCGGAAGTGGTGTCGGGCTCCGCGCTTGTAACGCTGACTCGTTTGAAAGCAGAGACCATGAATGCCGAATTTGATGCCGTCAATATGCTTTCCAAGCAGGTTGACAAGGGTGACTTCAAGTTCGATCAGATTGCCATGATCTCGCGTCCCAAGTCCACCTATATCATTCAGGGTGGTGTCTATGAAACCGATATCAACGTGGCTGCCTACGACTCCAAACAGCACTTCACCGCTACCGTCAACGGACAGCAACTCAATTCGACCGACAGCGGCTCTGTACACTACCGTACAGTATGTAACACGCTTGGTTTGCAGAAGATAACTGGCACAGCATACGTCACGACTCCCGACGGTGGTACCAAGGAATACCCCATCAGCGACAACTACTTTGTGGCTAAACCTCTTGCCGTTGTCTCACTTGACAACATGCAGGTGCTTTATGCCGGTATTGATAACCCGATTACCGTCTCCGTCCCCGGTGTGGACAGCCGTAATATCAAGGCCTCAATTGTTGAAGGTCAAGGTACGCTGACTCCTACCGAAGGTGAGGGTAAATATCTGGTCAAACCCACCCCTGGTGGCAAGAAGATGGTTATAGGTGTGGATGCCGTCATTGACAAAGGCGCTCAGCGTATGGGGCAACCTACCTTCCAGGTGAAGCCTATTCCCGACCCGATTATCACCGTCGGCGGTTTCTCTAATGGTGCTAAAGTGTCGCGCGCCAACCTGGCTTCCGGTGCTACCGTTGTGGCACGTGCCGGTGAAGGATTTACCTTCAAAATCCCCAAAGGAAGCATCCGCGTGATGAGTCTTGAGGTCTTTGTGGGCAACAAGCCCTTCAATATGAACGGCAACTCTTTCGAGCCCGACCTGCTGTCGGCCATCAAGCGCGCCAACCGTGGCGACAAGATTTATGTGGATGCCAAGGTTATGATGCCGGACGGTATTCCTCGGACGAGTAGCTGTATCTTGACCATCAACAAGTAATGATAACTAATAAATGATAATGATATGAAAAAGGTTTTGTTAAGTATCTTCGCCATGGCCGCATTTGCCATCAGCGTCAACGCACAAAGCGTTATTGATGCCGAAGAGGGTCACAATCCCAACGACTTTTACCAGAAAGGCATCGTGGTTGGCAAACGCGCTATGCCCTACGCTTTCCTGCGCGAGAGCGATGTGGTGTGGAAGATGGCCATCTGGCGTCAGATAGACCTCAACGAGAACTTCAACCAATTCTTCTACTATCCCATCGAGCAGGGCAAGAATGAACAAGGTCGTATCAACCTCGTCAACCTCATCATGAACGCCGCCTCAAATGGTGAAATCGACATATATGAGGACGACGACATGAAGGTGCCTCAGGAGTGGAGCAAAGCCCTGGTCAACATGCAGGGACGTCAGCTGAAAGTCCGTTACGGCGAAGAGGATGAATTTGGCGATCAGGAAGTGTTCAACGACACCATTCCCGAGGACTTCGATCCCGCCACGGCTCGTCTTCTCAAGCTCAAAGAGTATTGGTACATTGACAAGCAGGACTCGCGCCAGAAAGTGCGTATCACCGGCCTTGCATTCCGCTTCATGAAGAACATCCTTCGTTCCGGCGAGAGCGAAGAGGTCGCTGAGTGGAGCTTCTGGATTCCTATGGACGACATGCGCGTACGTCAGGTGCTGGTGAATGCCAATGCCTACGACCAAAATAACGATGTGGCCGAGCGCTCGTATGACGATATCTTTATCCAGCGCTATTTCGACAGTTATGTCACCCGCGAGAGCAACGTCTACAACCGTGAGATCACCCAATACCTCACTGGTGAGGATGCCATCCTTGAGTCGCAGCTCATTGAAGACAAAATCTTTGACATCGAGAACGATATGTGGGAATACTAATTCCCACCACTGAAAAAAGCAAGAGGAGTTAAGTGTTGACACCAGCCAACCCTTAACTCCTTTTCCATTCTATCTCATGAGAAAAACCCTATCCATAGCATTACTACTGACGCTGTCTGTCTGCGCTTGGGCCCAGTCTCCCGACGAGTTCTACCCTCAGCGCTTGACAGGTCGTCAAGAACCTATGCCCTACCCTTTTCTGCGGGAAAGTGACATCGTATGGAGCACCATGCTATGGAAAACCATCGACCTCAACGAATTGTTCAACCAATTCTTCTACTATCCAATTGAGAACCCCGACCGGTCGGGAAAGAAAAGCCTTGCTTATATTCTTTGGGACGCCATTGTCGACGGAAGCCTCCCTGTCTACGAAGACGATGCCTTGACGGTACCTATTGACAATGATCTTTTTGTGCGTCAATACACCCGACCTGATACCATACAGCTGGAGATTGGTTACGACGATGACGATAACGAACTCTATCAAACCATCATCCGCCCCCGAGAATTTGACGGAGCCGAGATATTGCAATACTCCATCCGTGAAGCCTGGTTTATCGGCAAACAGGACACCCGACAAGACTCGCGTCGATTGGCATTGGCTCCATTGAAGCAGTCTTATCACAAATTCGCCAATACCGAGGAGGAAATCTATCTTGGTCTACTGCCGCTCTTCTGGGTTCCCATGCAGCATCCCGAGGTGCGACGGCTGTTGGCTCAGAACACCGCTTACACCGACATGAACAACCTTGTCGGTCAGCCCGCTTGGGATCATATCTTCGTCACCCAGCATTACACTGCCTATATCACCAAGGAAAGCAACCGCTACACTCGCAGCATCAGTCAATACCTCACTGGCGAAGACGCTCTCCTTGAAAGCGAGCGCATCGAAGACAAAGTCTTTGACATAGAAAACGACATGTGGGAATATTAAGCCTTGGTGGCGACATATTTGCGCCAACGCTCCAGCAGACAATTCATATCCTCAGGCAACGGGCTCTCGAAATGCAGGTGCTTATGCGTGCGGGGATGCTCAAAACCCAACACACGGGCATGCAATGCCTGTCGTGGACATACGCCAAAGCAATTTTCCACAAATTGACGATACCGCGAAAAAGTAGTCCCTTTAAGTATTGCGTCGCCGCCATATAACGCATCGCTGAACAGCGGATGCCCGATATGACGCATGTGGGCACGTATCTGATGCGTGCGACCTGTCTCAAGTACACACTCCACCAACGTGACATATCCGAAGCGTTCCAACACCTTCCAATGCGTAACGGCATGCTTCCCATGCTCCTCATCGCACACTGCCATCATACGGCGCTCTCGTGGCGAACGGGCCAAATTGCCTACGATTGTTCCTTCATCCTCATCAAAATCACCCCATACCAAAGCATTATACTTGCGCTCAATCGTGTGCTCAAAGAACTGCTTGGCCAGCACCACCTGTGCCTCCTCATTTTTTGCGACCAACAGCAATCCCGATGTATCCTTGTCTATACGATGCACCAGAAATGGGGTCGCCTTATCGCCTAAATAATACAGCAATCCGTTCACCAAAGTACCTGTCCAATTACCCACCCCAGG
>JAEEVE010000211.1 GCA_016290765.1 Muribaculaceae bacterium | reverse complement strand
CGATGAGGCTCAGCGTGACCTGGACATTATCGAGCCTGCAGCTAAAGCGGTGATACAGGATATGAAACAACTTCGTGCGCTGCATCCTCGAGACAAGGCAATTCGCCTCATTTCACTCTATATAGACATGCTCGATATGGACCCGATGAAAATGGAGAAGCATCGGCAGAAAATCAACTCACTGCGCCCGAAAGTGCTGGGAAAAGTTGAAGAAATGGAGCAAATTCGCCAGCAAAACTCACTTTTTGATTAAAATGTTTGGCGGTTCCAAAACTTTGTTATACTCTTGCCATCACTAAACTACCGGTAGCAGTGCTACCCCGCTTAAGCATCGGTCATTTCTCACATATTGCAGTGGGCTACAACGACACGAATGAGGGTCTTAAGTGGCTGAATTTGGCGGTGCAGTAATGGGTACAAGATGGTTAAAGAAGTTACTGGAGAGAAACCCATGTTTCTCTCCAGCTTTCTTTCGGGTCGGGGTGAGAGGACTCGAACTTCCGACCTCCACGTCCCGAACGTGGCGCGCTAACCAACTGTGCTACACCCCGATTCCATAATTTTGCGCTGCAAAGGTACTGCTATTTTTTGAATTGGCAATAAAAAATCGTGAAAATCTTCTATTCTAGGGCCGAAATGGTGCTTTCTTGCGCTGCTAGGCGGGTGATTTTGCGCATGACGATGACGAGCAGTATCACCGACACAATGGTAGCGGCAAGGTCGCTCAGCGGGAACGAGAGCCACACACCGCTCAAGCCCCAGAAGTGCGGGAAGATGAACAACATGGGCAACAGGAAGAGCACTTGGCGGATGAGGCTCATGAAGATGCTCTTGCCAGCCTCGCCTAGCGACTGGAAGAAGTTGGTGATAACAATCTGGAACCCGACGACCCAGAACATCCAGGTGGTAAGGCGCAGAGCGTGGTTGCTGGTTTCGATGAGGGCGGCATCGTCGGTAAATAGACGCGTGACCACACCGGGAGCCAACTGGCAGAGAAGGCTACCCAACAGGCACACTGCCGAGCACACCGCTGCCGAGAGCCAGAAGGCGCGCTTCAAGCGGTCGAAGCGACCCGCACCATAGTTATATCCCACAATGGGCTGCATGCCCATGCACACACCGATGACAAATGTGACCAGCAGTTGGGTGAACGTGGTGAAGATGCCGATGGCCGCCACGCCCGAGTCACCGCCGTAGCGGTAGACGGTGTTGTTGATGATGGCATTGATGGCACACCCAGCGGTGTTGACAATGCACGGTGCGGCACCGATGGCGATGATGGGTTTGAGCACCGACCACCGTGGGCGGAAAGTGCCGCGCGTGAAGCGAATCTCATGTTTCTTGTTGAAGAAATGCTCCATGACGAACACCGCACTCACTCCCATCGAGATATCGGTGGCGATAGCGGCACCCTTGATGCCCCAGTGCAGCACAAAGATGGCAATGGGCGCCAAGATGACATTCAGCCCCGCCCCGATGAACATGGTGTACATCGCCTTGTTGGGGTATCCCGTGGCACGCATCACATTGTTATAGGAATAGGTGATGTTGAGGATGAGCAATCCTGGCAGCATATATACCATGAAGTCGTGGGCATAGGGCAACGACTGGTCGCTGGCTCCGAACAGCCGCAGAATGGGGTCGAGGAACAGCGCGAACATGCTGATGTAGAATGTGCCAAACAGCAAGGTCATCACAATGCTGTTGCCCAGAATGGTGCGCGCCATGTCCTGGTTGCGCTGACCCAGCACGATCGATGTGCGCGTGCTCGCGCCGGCTCCTATAAGCACGCCGAAAGCCGTGCTCACGTTCATCACCGGGAAGGTGACGGCGAGGCCCGCGATGGCATCAGGTCCCACGCCATGACCGATGAAGATTCGGTCGATGACATTGTAGATCGACATCACCACGATACCCACCACGGCGGGCACACTATATTCCCACAGCAGCCTACCGATCGGGGCCTTGTCTAGACGGTTCAGACTCGCGTTATTTTGCATAATCGCCGTAAAGATACTACTTTTTTGCCAAATAGTTTTGTGGGGACAACATTTTTCACTAAATTTGTACTTTCAAACGTATACTAACATCTAAAATTTATCATTATGGTTACAGCATTAGTCGTTTTACTGGGCTTGATTGTGTTTATTGTCATCATCATTGCCCTCTACATTTTCAGCACGCAGCGTTCGCTGGTCACCCTGGACGAGAACTGCAAGAATGCACTAGGACAAATCGAGGTGCAGCTCAATAGCCGTTGGGATGCCTTGATGGCCATGGCCAAGACTGCTAGCGCCTATGCCAAGCACGAGAGCGAGACACTGATTAACGTCATCGCCCAGCGCCGCCAAACACCGATAGTCACTGCCGCCGATGTCGCTTCGCAGGAGGGTGAGCTCAGCAGCGTGTTCTCGCGCCTGATGGCCATCAGCGAGGCCTATCCCAACCTCAAGGCCGACAGTATGTTCCTCAAGACGATGGACTCGATCAAGGGCTATGAGGAGAACGTGCGCCTGAGCCGTATGGTCTACAACGACACCGCCACCCGCATGAACCGCATGGTGCGTCAGTGGCCCAGCTCGTTTGTTGCCAACATGCTCGGCTTCGGCCAGAAGGACTACCTCACTGTCGACGAGGCACAGAAGAAGTCGATGCCCGACCTGTTCCCCAACCAGTAAGCGGCATGACAAGTCGTTGCTATAAGCCTTTGCTCGTGCTGGCATTGATGGTGCTGGCATTGTCGTCGTGGGCCGATGTGGTGGTCAACCGCATCACCATCGACGTGGTGCTGCAGGCCGATGGCAGTGCGCGCATAACCGAGGTGTGGGATGCGGATGTGGGCCAGACTGAGTACACCGAGTTATATAAGACTCACGACACACACACCAATGGCACCATCGAGGACTTCACTGTGAGCGAACAGGGCCGAGAGTTCATCTTCAACGAGTACTGGGACACCAAGGCCAAGGACAAAGAAGGCAAGTGTGGCCTCAACCCCATCAGAGGCGGTTATGAACTGTGCTGGGGCATAGGAAAGCCTGGCACCCATCACTACAAGCTCAACTACACCGTCACCCATTGCATTATACCATCGGGCACCGAGAATGTGATGTTTGACATGGTGCTCTACCAGGCCGACGGAATGCAGCCGCGCGAGGTCGTAGCTACCATCTCGCGGGCCGATAGTGTGCTCACCGAAGACGATATTGTGGAGTACTCGGTCAGCGAGAACAACACCAAGGCAATTTTTGAGAACGGCCGTTTCGTTTTGAGTACAGAGCATGCCATGGAGGAAGATGACTGGCTGGGTGCGCGCATCGAGTTCCCTGCCTCAGCCTTTGGTGAGATTGACCGTAGTGCCCTTAACACCGACATCGCACCCGATGAGATGACCAGCCCGATGATGCAAGACAAAAATATCGAGAAATATGAGGAGTCGTGGCTCGACAAGTTTTGGGACTTCTATGACGAGTGGCCTCTGCTGACCTTGTTTGGCATCTTGGGCGGGCTGATTGGACTATTTTATGTTGTACGCAAGGTAGCAGTAGCACTGGCATGAGACGATTAATAGATCATCACCTGCGAGCGGTCGTGGCCATGGCCGTGGCCCTACTCGCCGTCACGACGTGGGCCCATGAGGTCAACGACGTGGACATTCGTGTGGTCATCAACGACCTGGGACATGCCCGTGTGGTCGAGGTGCGCCAGTGCCAAATGGGAAACAGCGGCACCGAGGGCTACATCAAGCAGTACAACCTGCACGGCATGCGTGTGGGCGAAATAGCCGTTAGTGACGAGACTGGCGTGCAGTATGAGGTGGACAAGCATTGGAACCTGGACCGCTCGCGCGGGGAAAAGACCAACCATTGCGGCATCAACAAGGTGGATAAGGGCGTAGAGCTGTGCTGGGGCATCGGAGCCTCGGGACCGCGCATTTACAACATCCACTACACCCTGGGCGGACTGGTCAACAGCCTGGACGACTACGACGGCTTTAACTTCCGCTTTTATGAGCCTGCCAGCGGGGCATACGCCCAGCATGTGCGGGTCACCATCGAACGTGAAAAGGGCGTGTTTACCCCCGAGGACACCCGCATCTGGGCATTCCGTTATCATGGCCAGATCAACCTGATTGACGGCAAGATAGTCGCCGAGACCGAGGAACCGTTCCAAGATGAGAGTGAGGGCATTGTCATCATGGCTCAGTTCAACAAGGGCCTGTTCCATCCTGTGGCGACCCGCAAGGGCACATTCCTCGAGAAGTTCAAGAAACCTGCTTTCAAGGGCAGTGACTACACGCTCACCGACGAGGAGAACAATAGCAAGACCTCGTTTAAGGGCGGCGGCTTCACCAACCCCGATGACACTTCTATCTGGCAAGACTTGTGGGAATTAATCAGTACGTTACTGGAAATAGGCCTGTGGATTTTTATCCCGTGCTATTTCATCTACGAATTGTTCAACACAGGCAGTACCATTAAAACGGCTCACCAGAACCAACGCTTGTTTGGCAACAAGGAGGGTGAGATGCGAGAGTGGAGCCGCGACATTCCATTGAACGGCGACCTCTACCGCACCAGCCAAGTGCTGCATGCAGTCAAGTCGAGCGATGTGAAGAACAAGGACCAGATAGCTGCCGTGGTGATGCGCATGACCCACATGGGACTTATCAGCCTGCGACCGCACGTCAACAAGAATGGCGAGAACGTGGGCGAGTTCTTGGTCACACCGCCCATGGGGCAGACCAATATCAATGACCCACAGGCCAGACTCATCGGACTGATTCATCAGCAGATGTGGAATGCTGCAGGACAAGATCACGTGCTGCAGCCCAAGGAGATGCAGAACTATATGAAGCAGTACCCAGTAGAGCATCGCGGCGTGGTCCGGCGCATTACGGAGTTGCTCAGCGCAACGGGTCGGTCGCGCAGCAACCTGAAACCCGACGAAGTAAAGCAGGTCTATGGCTTGAAGAAGTTCTTGCAGGAGTTCACCCTCCTTGAGGAACGGCATGTGTTGGAAGTGGGGCTGTGGAAGGAGTACATGGTATTCGCCACGCTCTACGGCATCGCCAAGCAGGTGTTTGCCGACCTGAAGAAGATTTGGCCCGACTACACCACGCTGGCTCCGCAAGAAACGCTGCTCATGGACACGGATGTAGCCACCACAGTAGCGACCTACACTTTGAGTGGCATGTCCTATGTCAGGAGCTACGAGACCCCCGAGGAACGCGCGGCACGTTTGGAGCGTGAGCGTGAGGCACGCCGCAGCAGCGGTGGTGGTGGTTCATCGTCATACGGCGGTGGCGGCGGCTCAAGCGGCGGCGGCGGCAGCGGCTTCCGTTAATGGCCGCACTCCCCGTCTAATCCGAATAGAGGGGGAGTTTTTTGT
>JAEEVE010000013.1 GCA_016290765.1 Muribaculaceae bacterium | reverse complement strand
GTAGAGAGCCCTGAGTGTCTTATAGCAAGTGAAGAACCACAGCATGAGGATGATGGCATTAACGGCAATCATGCCGTAGAGCCCTACCAGTCCATAGAGCCACTTGTTGGCAAAATGTCCAAATCCTCCCCCTAGATGAAAGAAGGTGGGGTTTGACCCATAGGTCGCCGCCCCGACAACCATCGAACAGGTGAAGATGCTGAAGAGCGACACGAGCGTATAGGAGAAGAAATGCGCCTTCACCCCCTTGCGCACCATGCGCAGTCCCATGGTGACACACCAAATGACCAGGATGAATGCAGCCACGCCGACACCGTCGGCGATAAAGAACTGGGCCAACGACGCTCCGACAGCCGCACCCCAGTTACTCATCTTGTCGGGATTCTGAGCGTTGACAAGAACGCCGTTAGACGCCACCTGGCTCTGGTCGGCAATGCCCGAGTATAGCAGGAAACTCATGAATGATAGCAGCAAGTACACGCCCAGCAACAGCAAGATGATGCCAATGGCAAAACGCGTCCGGCCATTCTTGAAGAACTCGGCGAACCGTTGCCACTTGGTCATGTTTTTCTGCTCCTCAGCCTGTTTTTGCGCTTGTGCAGTCTTGAATTCTTCGCTTTCCTTCACTCCCGTCAAGTCGGGGTTGTAAGATTCTTTTGTCATCAGTATGTTTTTTCAGTGCAATTAAATCGTTTGAGTCAGATGAGCAAAGTTACTATGTTTTTGTGTAAGATTTGTTCACAATTGACAATTTTAAGAGAATTTAATCTTTAATCCAGAACGACCGTGTGAATAGGACAAGTACAGTGAACAGTTCCAGACGTCCCACCATCATCTCGAACGCGAGCAGCCACTTGGCAGCATCGGGCAGCATGCCAAATGAGCCCGACTGCAGGGTAACGCCGTAGCCCAACCCCAGGTTACTGATGGTCGAGATAGAAGTGTATAGTGAGTCGAAGATGGGTATACCCATCAAGGTGAGCAACACCGCCACGGCCAACACTACCATCAGATAGATGGAAAGGAAGGCTATGACCTTGGATACGACATGGTGTGGAATGGCCCTGCCGTCGACACGCACTGCAGTGACGGTGTTGGTGTGCAAGACACGATAAAACTCGTTGCGGGCGTTCTTGAGCAGGACGATGAAACGGTCAATCTTTGCTCCGCCCGATGTGGAGCCAGCCATTCCACCAAAGAACATGATGATCATGAGCACCATGGCAATGAACTCGCCCTTGGTCTCATAGTTCACACTGGTGAAGCCAGTTGATGTGATGGCAGCAACCGTGTCAAACACCGCAAACACCCATCGGTCAGCGTCGGTCTCGCACATGTTCATGGCATACATGCGCCACACAATGATGAGCGTGGTGAGGATGGTCATCAGGCAGTACCACTTGAAGGTGTCGCTATGCCACAGTTTTGAAAACCTGCCCCGCGCCACATTAAAAAGCAACGTGAAATTGACACCCCCTAGAAACATGAACACAGTGACCACCAGATAGACATAGTGCGAATTCCAATAATTGATGCCCTCATCCTTTGTCGAGAGACCCCCTGTCGATACAGTTGTCATGGCCTGACAAATGCCGTCAAACCATCCTGTAACAGGTCCCAGCATCAATGCCATGATGATGGTCATGGCCACATAGAGGCTCCACAAGCCCTTCGCGGTCTGGCTCACACGCGGACGCAGTCGCTCGTGGGTGATGCCAGTGACCTCGGCGTTAAAAAGGGCAATGCCGCCCTTATAGTTGAGCATGGGCAACACAGCCAGGGTGAATAGGATGATTCCCATACCGCCAATCCACTGCATCAACGCACGCCAGAAAAGCAATCCACATGGCATGGTGTCAAGACTCGAGATGACCGAAGCTCCCGTGGTAGTAAATCCTGCCATAGTCTCGAAAAATGCATCCGATATATTATCGAGCGTACCCGTAAACAGGAAGGGCAACATGCCAAAGAGGGAGAAGAAAACCCAGATGGTGGCTGTGAGGATAAGTCCCTCACGCTTGCGCATGGTCTTGATGGAGGGACGTATGCCGAAGGTCATTCCCGCGCCAACCAGCGCAGTAATGGCAGTGGAAAGCGCAAAGGCAACACAGGTGCCCGTCTCGCCGTAGAATAAGGCTACAGCCAAGGGCAAGCACATGAACAATGCCTCGATCATGATGAGCCACCCCAGCATGCGCAGGATGATGGGGAGGTTGATTTGTTGTGTGAGGATGCGTGCCATTATCTGAAAGCTTTCTCAATCTTGTGAATTGCACCCGACAAGCAAAAGACCACGACGTGGTCGCCGCCCTGAAGTCGCGTATTGCCTCGTACGAGCTGCCCCACTCCATCTCTTACCAGTCCGGCAATGGTGATGCCGTAAGGCATGCTCAAGTCCTTGACGTCACATCGTGTAACACGCGCTCCCTCTTTTATAATGAGTTCGGAAACCTCAGCGTCATGGATGGCTAGGCACTTGGCATTGTCCAGATCACTGTCGAGCATAATCTGGAAGATTCGGCTCGAAGCAAGCAACTTCTTGTTGACAATCGAGCCGATGTTCAGCGCCTCAGCCTCGTTGACATATTGCAAATTCTCGACCTGGGCGACAGTCTTGCGCACACCGTGTTCCTTGGCCATCATGCACCCCAGGATGTTTGCCTCGCTGCTATTGGCAAGGGCAATGAATGCGTCATAGTCGCTAATTCCCTCCTCCTCAAGCAAGTCAGTATCCCGCGCATCGCCATGAACGATATTCACGCCCGGTAGGGTTTCGGCCAGTTGATGACAACGCTCCAAATCGGGCTCGACTATCTTGATGTGAAAGCGTTCGCCCGCCACGCGTACCAACTGCTCGGCAATCTCACCGCCTCCCATGACAAAGAGTTTTTCGGCGCTAAAAGTATGTTTTCCGCATACGGTAATGACATCCTTGATGTGGCTGCGCGTAGTGGCAATGTAAGCGATGTCGTTCTCATAGACGCGGTCTAGACCGCCAGGGATGATGGTTTCTCTATTGCGACGTATTGCGCAAATGTGCATGAATTGCGACACCTCGCCCAAATCCTTGAGCTGCTTATCGAGGAAAGTGGCATTGCCTCGCAACTTCACGCCCACAAGAATCAGCTCACCATTGAGCATCTCAAACCAGTTGCGCACCCAGGGTCGCTTGATAGCTGCAATGATCTCACCAGCTGCGAGAAACTCGGGATAGATAAGATCATCGACCCCAATCTTGGCAAAATAGTCTTGCCATCTTTTGGCAAGATATTCGTCATTGTCAATGCGAGCGACGGTTCTCTTAGCCCCCATGCTCTTAGCAATCTGGCAAGCTAAGATGTTGCGTGCCTCATAGGGCGTCACGCCGATGAACATGTCGGCAGTCCCCACCTTGACTTCTCGCATATTGGCAAAAGATGTAGCGCTGCCATGAAAGGTCATGAGGTTATAACTCTCAAGTGCCGCGAGTTTAGACTCGGTGGTGTCCATGATGATGATGTCCTGCTCCTCATTACTGAGCATCTTGGCCAGGTGGGTGCCAACCTCCCCGGCACCGGCAATCACGATTTTCATTGCTTTTAGTAATCAATTGTCAGTAATCAATTGTTTTAGGCGGTTATAAATAGAATCAGTGTCAATGCCGCAGTGTTGTTGCTGCTGCTTGACGGTGCCCTGATCGACAAACTCGTCATGAATGCCGAGCCGCTCGACATCGACGCGCTTGTCATTGGCCGACAACCACTCAAGTACTGCCGACCCTAGCCCACCCACGATGGTACCGTCCTCGACGGTGACGATGTGGCTACAGCGATCGGCCACCTCGGAGAGGATGTCCTCGTCGATGGGTTTGACAAATATCATATCATAATGTGCCACCCCGATTCCCTCGTCTTTAAGACGCTGGACCGCTGCAGCGACGTTGTTGCCAATATGTCCCACGCTGAGCACCGCCACTGGTGCATCACCGTTGGTCAAGCGACGCCCCTTGCCGATGGGTAGTTCATGCATCTCGTTCTGCCAGTCGACCAGCACACCGCGACCGCGCGGGTAACGGATTGCCATCGGGCCTCCGACGTTCTGCGCTGTGAACATCAGGTCGCGCAGGTCATGCTCGTTGATGGGCGCTGCGACAATCATGCCAGGAATACAGCGCAAATAGGCCAAGTCGAATAGTCCATGGTGGGTCACACCATCCTCACCAACCAGTCCGCCGCGGTCAATGCAGAATGTCACTGGCAGGTGAGCCACCGCCACGTCATGAATAATATTATCATAAGCTCGTTGCAGGAACGAACTGTAAATGGCCACATAGGGCCGCATGCCTTCCTTAGCCAAGCCGCCAGCGAATGTCACGGCGTGGCCCTCGTTGATGCCCACATCAAAAGTGCGTCGCGGGAATGCCTTGAGCATGAGCGACATACTCGTTCCACCAGGCATGGCAGCGGTTATTCCGACAATATGCTCATTTTGCTGGGCAAGCTCGACCAGCGTCTTGCCAAACACATCCTGATACTTGAGAGGATCATACTCGGCGCGCGCCTTGGCCCGCTGCCCCGTCTTCTCATCAAACTTTCCGGGCGCATGCCAGGTGGTTGGATCGGCCTCGGCAGGCAAATAGCCCTTGCCCTTTACCGTGTGCAGGTGCACCAGTTTGGGGCCAGCCATCTCCTTCACCTCGCTCAACACCTTGACCAATCGCTTCACATCGTGCCCGTCAAAGGGTCCGAAATAGCGGATATTCAATCCTTCGAAGATGTTCTGCTGTCCTGTAAATAGCGACTTCATGGCGTTGTTGAATCGCATGACGATTCCCTTGCCACTGTCGCCAATCACGCCGTGGCGCCGCAAGAAGTGGTAGGTCTTATAGCGGAAATTGTTGTATCGCCGGCTAGTGGTGAGCTTGGTCATATACTTGCCCAACGAGCCTGTTGGGTGGTCGATGGACATGTCGTTGTCGTTGAGGATAATGAGCAGATTGTTAGGGTTATTGGCAGCATTGTTGATGCCCTCAAACGCCAATCCACCGCCGATGGATGCGTCACCAATGACAGCAACCACTTTTCGGTCTGGATTATTCTCAAGTTCAGCAGCAATACTCATGCCCAGTGCCGCCGAAATGCTGTTGCTGGCATGTCCAGCGATGAAGGTGTCATACTCACTCTCGGCAGGATTGGGGAAACCACTGAGGCCGCCCATCTTGCGGTTCTCGCTGAAGCGGTCGCGCCGGCCAGTGAGGATTTTATGGGCGTATGCTTGGTGGCCAACATCCCAAACGATGCGGTCGTCGGGCGTATCAAGGACATAGTGAAGTGCCACAACGATTTCGACAGCACCCATGCTCGAGGCGAAGTGACCGGGATTAGTAGAGAGTTCATGCACCATAAAACGGCGCAGTTCGTCACAGACCTGCGGCAGTTGTTCAACCGACAATTTCTTGAGGTCGGCTGGCGAGTCAATCTCAGCCAGCAGGGGGAAATGTTCTTTGATATAAGGCTTTTCGGTCATGATGAGGTCAATCTTTTCGGCGGACATACTTCTTGTAAAGTGGCACAAAAACAATGATACCCGAAGCAACGATGGCGAATATCACCATGAAGTCAATGCGTGCTGCACGAGTGAGCAGTATATAGCACAGTGCCAGCCACAACAACAAGATACAAGCGAAACGAATGATGTTTCCAGTAGTCATAATGTCCACATTGTTTATAACCCGCAAAATTACGAAGAAAATTCCAATTGTCCCGCATTTTAGGACAACAAAAAAGCGCCTTTGGGCGCTTTTTTTGTTTTTGAGTTGCAACCAACTCCCCAGTCACTTGCCTAACCAAGTGCGGATTGTATCGTCAGTGGCACCGTTGAGCAATCGGCCAGGCTGCCAGTTCAGGTCGGGATAGGTACGTGCCAAGTCGGCTGCAGCCTTGTCAATGGTGCTACCGCCGCTGGTGGCAAAGGGCACCATCACCTTTCCATTGAAATCATTTGCCTCGATGAAGGTGTTAATGATGGTAGGCGCGGTGTACCACCAGATGGGGAATCCCACATAGACGGTGTCATACTGGGCGATGTTCTCGACCTTGCCCACAATGGCGGGGCGAGAACTGAGATCCTTCATCTCGACGCTGCTGCGACTGCTGCTGTCGCGCCAGTCGAGGTCGGCATCGGTATAGGGTTGCTCGGGCTGAATCTGATAAAGTTCCCCACCGGTGACTTTGGCGATTTTTTCAGCAACGCCCTTAGTGACACCCGATGCCGAGAAGTATGCCACGAGCACCTTGGTTTCCTTGTTATTCTGCATTTCGGTGTTGTTTTTGTTGCCGCCGGCGCATGCATTCAGTGCTATCGTCGCCACGGCAGTCAGGATGTAAAAAAATTTCTTCATTGTTAGTGGTTGTTATGGTTGAGACTGCAAAACTAACAAAAAAACTGCAGATGAACAATTGTGTAACTAAATTTTAGTATTTTTGCATCATGATTACCACGGAATTACAAGAGTATGTCGAGCGTGAGATCTTGCCACGCTACGACCAACACGACGCTGCACATCGCCGCGACCATGTCGAAACAGTCATTGGCCAGTCACTTGCCATCGTTCGACAACTCAACCGGCAGGGAGCCAACTTGAGCGAGGATATGGCCTATGCTATCGCCGCCTATCATGACACGGGTCTGTGCGAGGGCCGCGAGCACCACCACGAGGTGTCGGCACGCATTATCCGCGCCGACCAGGAATTGCATCGTTGGTTCAGTGATGAGCAAATTTCCATCATAGCCGACGCTGCCGAGGACCACCGTGCCTCATCGAAGCAGGCTCCGCGCACCATCTACGGCCGCATTGTAGCCGAAGCCGACCGCGTGATTGTGCCCGAGACCATCATCCAGCGCACCATCCAGTATGGACTAGAGCACTATCCCACCCTGAACCGTGAGGGTCACTATGAACGTACAGTTGAGCACTTGCGTGAGAAGTATGGCGATGGTGGCTACCTCCGGCTCTGGTTTCCCGAGTCGCCCAATGCAGCCCGCCTGGCTGAACTGCGTCAAATCATCGCCGACCCCGTACGCCTGCGAAACATCTTCGACGCACAGTTTGACCAACTGACCGACTAACGATCGTTATAGCGTTGGTTGATGACGTTCCAGTCGATGATTTGCCAGAGTGCTTTTAGGTGGTCGGGCCGGCGGTTCTGGTAATCGAGATAATAGGCGTGCTCCCAGACATCCATAGTGAGCAGCGGCACGAGGCCATGGCGCATCGGGTTGTCGGCATTGGGGTGCTGCGTGATGTGCAGTGCGCCATTGCCGTCAGTTGACAACCATACCCATCCTGAGCCGAACAACGTGACACCCGCCTTCTCAAATTGTTCTTGCATCTTGGCAAATGAGCCGAACTGTTTTTCGATGGCTTTAGCCAACTCCCCTACGGGCTCTGAGGCAGCGCATGGGGCCCCAAACTGCCCAAAGTAAAGGTTATGGTTCAGGATTTGTCCAGCGTTGTTGAGGATGCCTCCTTCGGCCACAGCGACGACAATGTCTTCTAGGGCGCGTCCTTCCCATTCTGTGCCTGCAATAGCAGCATTGAGATTGTTCACATAGGCGAGCAGGTGCTTGCCGTGGTGGAAATTGAGGGTGTTCTCACTGATGACTGGCGCCAGCGCATCGGGCATATAAGGCAATGTCATCAATTCAAATTTTCCATTTACAGGTAATGTCTTCATTTGTTTGTAGTTAATTGAAAGTGTAATGATTCCTAGAAAGTGAGGTTGATGTTGAGTGCGATACGTGGGTTGGAGCCAGGTATGGTGACAGGTGTCATCGACACGTTGCGGTTCTTGCAGGGGTTGCCTGCGAAGAGCGAAACCAACTCGTTGAGGGGATCGACAAGCCATGCGACAAGATGTCCCAAGAACCATGACCCGAACAGGTGGTAGTCATTGGCCACAATGACCCGCTTAACGCGATAAAAGCACTCCCCCATGACCATGCCAGCCAGTGGCGTAATGAAGAGGTCCTGAACCGAAGGCACCTCGTTGAATGTCTCGAAACCATATTCCCACAGCAAGGACGAGACAAAAGTACAGTAAGCCAACGAACCTAGTACATTGAATCCGCACGTGCGGGCGCTCATATAATAGACCGCCCCGCCATAGGGATGCAGGATGTAGTTGAAAATGGGATTGTCTTTGTCCCAGACAGGCCCTTGCTTGGCATGGTATCGCCAGCGCTCAAAGAGTCCCATGTGACGCAATTCCTTTTTGTTCCATGCTGTGGCATCCTCGGGAAGCGTCTCAAGAACATAGAGTGTGGCTAGTCCTGCCAGAGCGAACACGGTTGTGTTCTGTGTCAGCCTGCCCCAGCTCTCCATACGCCTTGAGGGCGAATATGGCAGGTCGTAGAGCGTACGTGGCTCGTCGACGGTCTGCACCCATGCAATGGTGTCGCGTGCGATCGTGTCGACGACAACTAGCGAGTCGATCAGCTCAAGAGCAAAACTTGGCAAGACCGACAGCGTTGTGAGCCATATGAGAACCAGCGCCTTCATAAAGTGGTTGCAAAGTTAGGAAAAAGTTTCCTTTTTTCTGTTTTCTTTTTCTAGTTTTTTACAAGCCATCGGCTTGCATTACTCCAACGTGTGGTTTCGACTTCTTGCTCATGTGGAAAAAATGTTGTACCTTTGCGGGCAAAATAATAGAAATATGGAAAAAGTTGTAAGTGGAATTCGACCCACAGGTAACCTGCACCTGGGGAACTACTTTGGCGCAGTGCGCAGTTTTGTGGCCATGCAGGAAAAATATCAATGCATGTTTTTCATCGCTGACTGGCACTCACTGACCACTCATCCCAAGCCTGAAGACATCCAGCAGAGCGCCCGCACCATTCTTGCCGAATACCTCGCCTGCGGTCTAGACCCGAAGAAAGCACCTATTTATGTGCAGAGTGATGTGCGCGAGACAATTGAGTTGTATTTGTATCTGAACATGAACATGTATCTGGGTGAACTGGAACGCGTGACCACATTCAAGGAGAAGGCCCGCCAGCAGCCCGACAATGTCAACGCCGGCTTGCTGACCTACCCCACCCTGATGGCCGCCGATATCCTTCAACATCGCGCCAACTGGGTTCCTGTGGGCAAAGACCAGGAGCAGAACATGGAGATGGCACGCAAGTGCGCTCGTCGTTTCAACAACATCTATGGTGTAGAATTTTTCCCTGAGCCCCAGAACTTTTACTTCAGCGACAAGGCTGTAAAAATTCCTGGCTTGGATGGCAGCGGCAAGATGGGCAAGAGCGAGGGCAACTGCATCTACCTGCGCGACGATGACAAGACCATCAGCAAGAAGGTGATGCGTGCCGTGACCGACAATGGCCCGCAAGAACCTAACAGCCCGCGTCCCGACGTGATCGAGAACCTGTTCACCTTCCTGCGCATCGTTAGCACGCCCGACACCTACCAGTACTTTGATGAGAAGTGGAACGACTGCACCCTTCGCTATGGCGACCTAAAGAAACAGATTGCCGCTGACCTGTGCGCCGTTGTGGCTCCCATCCGCGAGAAGATTGAGTACTATAGCGCCAACACCGAGTTGCTCGACCAGATTGCCCGCGAGGGCGCCGAGGTTGCTCGCGAAAGTGCCCGCGCCACACTTGACGAGGTGCGCCGCATCATCGGCTTCCGCGTTTAGGACACAAGAACCTGTTTTTTAAGACATAAGAACAGAAGGACATAAGGCATGCTTTGTTGCATAACCTTATGTCCTTATTTTTCTAATGTCTAATTGATGCCTACTTTGCCTTGCGAATGGTGACATTGGTGCGGGCGTGGAAGCCGTAGTTGTCGCCTCGTGGCAAAAGGAAATCTATCTTCATGCGCAATCGGCGGCCCATTCGATCCTTAACGACCCATTTTCCATTAAGTTTTGGCACACGTTCGCATGTAACCTCGATGGTATCCCCCATGCGGAATCCCTTGTTGAACAAGTCGGGCGATAAAGCCACCCAACGAATCTCGTAATTCTTGAGTTTGTTGTTGTCGATGCGCTCTCCGCTGGCCGTTACCCAGCCTGCTCCACCCATTCCCGGGTGGTACTTTGTCGCGCTCACAGTGTAAGACTGTCCCATCACCGTCAGAGCCATCACAGCCATGACAGCAAGCCATAATTTTCTGCTCATAATCACTTGTTGGTTGGTTTGTACGCCGCAAAGGTATGAAAAAGAAACGAAACAGACAAATTTTATATCAATTTGCCTGTTTCGCTTGTCTATTTTTGTTGTGTCATTTACTTGTCCTTGCGTGCACGTAGGCTGGCAAAGATGAGGAAGCAGATGATGGCAGCATACATGATCAAGCCGAGGATGTTCTGTGCGCCCTCGCCCATGGTATTGTTGAACTTGATGCCAAAGAACAGCAATGCTGCACTGACGACACCCATCAACGCACCACCAGCAATGAAACCGCTGGCGAGCAGCGTACCACGCTCGTTGCGCTCCTTGTTGACCTCCTCGTTCTTGCTTCGCGAACTGACGAACCAGCTTACGATACCGCCGATGAGCAGCGGTGCATTGAGCTGCAACGGGATGAACATACCCAGAGAGAAGGGCAATGCCGGCACCTTGAGCCAGTTGAGCAACAGTGCCAGGATGGCTCCGACGGCATAGAGAATCCAGGGTGTCTCGCCACCCATCATCAACGGGTCGATGACGGCCGCCATCGCGTTAGCCTGAGGTGCGACCAGCGCGTTGTCGCCCACGAAGCCGTAGGTTTTGTTCAGGATGATCATCACACCACCCACAGTGGCTGCGCTGAGCAATGTACCCACGCCCTTCCAAATCTCTTGCTTGGCGGGTGTCGTACCTAACCAGTATCCCACCTTGAGGTCGGTGACCATGCCGCCAGCCATCGAGAGTGCCGTACAAACCACACCACCGATGACCATCGATGCCACGATGCCACGAGCACCGTTCAGTCCTACAGCCACAAAGATGCCACTGGCAATAATCAAGGTCATCAGCGTCATACCGCTCACGGGGTTGCTACCCACAATGGCAATGGCGTTGGCTGCGACAGTGGTAAAGAGGAATGCGATGACTACCACCACGACAAAGGCCACAATGGTCTGCATCAGGTTGTGAATCACGCCGATGTAGAAGAACACGAAGGTCACCAGCAATGCAGCAGCAAGCGCGAACACCAAAATCTTCATGGGAATGTCGCGCTGTGTGCGCTCAATCTTGGTCTCATCCTCGGCATTTCCACCAAAGGCCTTACCGGCCAGTCCAGCAGCGCTCTTGATGACTCCCCACGACTTGATGATGCCAATGATACCGCTCATGGCGATGCCGCCAATACCGATGTATCGCGCATAGTTCTTGAAGATGTCGTCGGCAGGCATGCTGGCCATATCGGCACCGTAAGCGCCAAACAACGGCACGATGATCCACCAGATGAAGGCACTACCAGCAAAGATGATGAAGGCATATCGCAAACCAATGATGTAACCCAGACCCAAGACAGCAGCTCCGGTGTTGACCTTGAAGAGCATCTTGGTATTGTCGGCAAATGTCTGCAACGCCGGAATGGCTGTGGTGCAGAGCACCTCTTTCCACCATCCGAACGTGCTGACACAGAAGTCATAAAGTCCACCCACAAGTCCGGCGATGAGCAGCGGCTTGGCTTGCGCACCACCCTTCTGACCACTGATAAGCACCTGTGTGGTAGCAGTAGCCTCGGGGAAGGGGAATTCGCCGTGCTTCTCGCTGACGAAGTATTTGCGGAAGGGGATGAAGAACAACAGTCCCAGCAGTCCACCCAGCACCGAACTTAGGAAGACCTCCAGGAAGTTCACGGTAATCTCAGGATACTTGGCCTGCAGGATGTAGAGTGCAGGCAAGGTAAAAATCGAACCCGCTACAACCAGTCCACTGGATGCGCCAATCGACTGGATGAGCACATTCTCGCCCAGCGAGTCCTTGCGCTTAGTCACACCAGCTATACCCGCAGCGATGATTGCGATGGGGATAGCTGCCTCAAAGACCTGTCCCACCTTCAGTCCCAGATAGGCTGCCGCAGCACTGAAGATGACGGCCATGATCAGACCCAACGATACCGAATAGGGTGTAATCTCGGGATAGTTTCTCTCGGGCCGGAGTACGGGGGTGTACTTCTCACCCGGCTTCAACGGGCGAAACGCGTTGTCGGGCAACGACATCTCGTCCTTTGTCATTTTAGTGGTTTCTTCGCTCATAGATTATTTTTTTATTCTTTACTAGAGGCACTAGAAGCACTAGATTGACTAGACGAACTAGTCGAACTAGAAAATTTCTTGCAAAAATACGAAAAGTGGCTCAGATGGCAAAAAGTTTTCAAAAAAAACTCACTCGTATGAGTTGAGAATGAAAAAAAATGGCTACTTTTGCCCAAAACATTGTTGGCCAAAATGAAAAATTTACTATTTGCAATCTTGCTGGCTTTGTCGTGCCTAGTCGGTACTGCCCAGGGCATGATTCACCCGGTGCTGACCGGTGACTATCCTGACCCATCGGTGTTACGAGACGGCGATGACTACTATATGACGCACTCCACATTCCAATATAAGCCCGGTTTCCTCATCTGGCACTCGACCGACCTGGTGAATTGGGAACCGCTGGTTCGCGTGCTCCCCGCCACAAGCGGCGATGTGTGGGCACCCGACCTGATTAAGTGCAATGGGAAGTATTACATCTACTACCCCGCCAACGGGACCAACTATGTGATGTGGGCTGAAAACATCGGTGGACCGTGGAGCGAGCCCATCGACCTGCATCTGCAAGGCATCGACCCTGGCCATGTGCAAGGCAGTGACGGCAGTCGTTGGCTACACACCTCGGGAGGCTATGTCGTCAGACTGAGCGATGACGGTCTTCGCGCCGTAGGCGAGCAGAAACATGTCTATGAGGGTTGGAAGTATCCCGAGTCGTGGCAGACCGAGTGCTTCTGCCTGGAGAGTCCCAAGCTGACCTATCATGACGGCTGGTACTACCTCACCTCGGCTCAGGGCGGCACTGCCGGTCCTGCGACGAGCCACATGGTGGTCACCGCACGGTCGTTGTCTCCGACTGGGCCGTGGGAGAACTCACCCTACAACCCCATCGTCCACACTGCAAGCGCCGACGAAACCTGGTGGTCTCGTGGCCACGGCACACTTGTCGAGGGTCCCGATGGCCAGTGGTGGGTTTTCTATCATGGCTATCGCAAGGGCTACCACACGCTGGGTCGCCAGACACTGATGGAGCCCATCGAGTGGACCGCCGACGGCTGGTTCAAGGCCGCGGCTAACGTGCCCACCCTATCGCCTACTCACCAAGCCGACTTGTCTGACTCCTTCATGAGTGGCAAACTAGGATGGCAGTGGACGTTCTGGAAAGAATACCCGATGGACGCATTGCACTGGAGCCGCAAGGGGTTGGGCATTGACGGCCGTGGCAACAAGCCCGGTGATGGCCGTGTGATGCTGACCATTCCTACAGACACGTCCTACGAGGCGACCATTGACCTCGCGATTCCGCGTCATGGCAGTTCGGGGCTGTTACTATTCTATAATGAGAAAGGCTTTGCCGGCTTGACCCTTGACCGCAATACCCTGACCGTCTACCGCAACGCGGGCGATCAGGAAACGATGCCCAATCGCATGGGCAACCGTGTGTCGGTGCGCTTGACAAACCGCTGCAACCGCATGACGTTGTCGGTGAGCCGCGACGGCCGCCGCACTTGGCAAGTCGTTGCCAGCAACATCGACGTGTCGCAACTTCACCACAACCGCCTAGGCAGTTTCCTGTCGCTTCGCCTCGCATTGCTTGCCAATGGCAGTGGCCGTACCACCCTATCACATTTCACTTACCGTGGATTATAAAACCAAGAAATAACGATGAAGAAAATCAGATTATTGACCTTATTCTTTGTTGTCTTGTGTCTGACCGTTCAATCACAAGACATGATTCGCCAGAAGTACTATACCCCTCATGATGAGAAAGCGCTGAACACCGGCTGGGAGTTCTCTTGTGACGGCATCCACTGGCAACAAGTGGACATTCCTCACGACTGGGCCATCAGCGGGCCGTTTGACAAGAAGTGGGACCTTCAGGTAACCGCCATCAAGGAGAATGGCGAGGAAGTCGCCACCGAGCACTCGGGCCGTTCGGGCGCGTTGCCCTGGATAGGCAAGGGCAGCTATCGCCGCACGTTCACCTTGCCATCGGGCATGCAGCATGTCGAACTGGTGTTTGACGGTGCGATGGCCGACCCGCATGTCTATGTCAACGGGCAGTTGGCTGGGCACTGGGCCTATGGGTATAACGCCTTTTATCTTGACATTACCCCCTATCTCAAACTAGATGGTACCAATGAGTTGCGCGTCGACCTGGAGAACCTGGAGGAGAGTAACCGCTGGTATCCTGGCGCGGGCATCTACCGCCCGGTCAAACTGGTGTATTCGTCATCGCGCACCCACCTGAAGCTGTGGGGCCTGGCAGTGAGCACCGTAAGCCTCGACGACGAGCGCGCCATCCTCGACATCCGCCACCAGATGGAAGGGCAGCATGCCAATGAAAGCTACCTGCTCAACATCGTTGTGCGCGATAACAAGGGCAACACTGTGGCATCAACCAAGACTCCGGCCGATGGCATGGGGCAGTTTCATGCGCGACTCATGGTGCGTCATCCCCAGGCATGGTCTCCCGAGAGCCCCACGCTCTACGAGGTGACCACGACCCTGCTTCCTGCATCCGAGAAGACTATATTTGACGAGCAGAGCACCAAGTGTGGCATCCGCACCATCAGTGTGAGCCGTGAGCATGGGTTCCAACTCAATGGCGTGTCGCGTAAGTTCAAGGGGGTGTGCCTGCATCATGACCTGGGCCCACTGGGTGCAGCAGTGAACAAGGCAGCCTTGATTCGCCAGATTCGACTGCTCAAAGAGATGGGCGCCGATGCCATCCGCACCAGCCACAACATGCCCTCTGAACTGCAGATGGAGATATGCGACTCGATGGGCATGATGGTGATGGCCGAGAGCTTTGACGCCTGGAGCGACCCTAAGGTGAAGAACGGCTACAACCGCCTGTGGAACGAGTGGTGGCAGCTCGACATCACCAACTTGATAGAGCACCACCGCAACCATCCCAGCATCGTGATGTGGAGCGTGGGCAACGAAATACCTGAGCAATGGAAGCCCGAGGGTGCCGAGCGATACAAGAAACTCATCGCCCTGTGCCATGAGTTGGACCCCTCGCGCCCCGTAACGTGCGGCATGGACCAACCCGATGCCGACCTGGCCAGCGGCTTTGCACAAGTGGCCGATGTGCCTGGCTACAACTACCGTGTGAAGCGTTACGAGGAGACCTACCCCAAGTTGCCACAAGGATTCCTGTTGGGCAGCGAGACCGCCTCGACGGTGAGCACTCGAGGTCACTATTATTTCCCTGACGAATGTGGCGAAAACAAGGAATGGCCCGATGGCCAGTGCTCGGGCTATGACACCGAGTGCTGCTGGTGGAGCAACCTGCCCGACGATGACTGGCACATGCAGGATGACATGCCCTGGACCATCGGTGAGTTTGTGTGGACCGGCTTTGACTACCTGGGCGAGCCGACGCCCTACGACAAATACTGGCCCAGCCGCAGCAGTTACTTCGGCATCCTAGACCTGGCGGGTCTGCCCAAAGACCGCTACTGGCTGTATCGCAGCCACTGGAACACGCAGGAGCACACCATACACTTGCTGCCGCACTGGACCTGGCCGGGCCGCGAGGGCAAAGTGACACCCGTGTACTGCTACACCGACTATCCCAGCGCTGAACTCTTTATCAACGGCAAGAGCCAAGGACGCATCACGAAGGACGCGACCACACGCCTGGACCGCTATCGCTTGCGCTGGCGCAACGTGAAGTATGAGCCGGGCGAGGTGCGCGTGGTGGTCTATGACGCCCAAGGCGCAAAGGCTGGCGAGAAGGTCATGCGCACGGCGGGCAAGCCGCACCACTTGGTGCTGGAAGCCGACCGCAGCACGATTCATGCCGACGGCAACGACCTGTCGTTTGTCACGGTGAGCCTTGTTGACAAGAACGGCACACTCTGCCCCGATGCCAGCAACCAGTTGGAGTTCAGCGTCAAGGGGGCAGGAAGCTACAAGGCCGCGTGCAACGGTGACGCTACCTCGCTCGAGCCGTTCACTCAGCCGAGGATGAAACTGTTCCACGGCCAACTCGTGGTGGTGTTGCAGGCAGGCAACAAAAAAGGTGCGGCCACGCTGACAGTGCGTGACCGCAAGACAGGCCTCAAGCAAAGTGTCAACATCACGGTTGAGTAACATGGCATAAATCGTTGCATAGCACTATCATTATAGGTGGCGCAATACCAACAACAAGGTATTGCGCCACTTACTTTATACCGAGAAGAAGTTAATCATTATTAACGATGACGTCGAAGGCAAAATCCACAAGATTGGCGATTTCACAACTTAATTGACCGCAGTAATTTTGCAGTTGAATTAATACATAGTTATCTGAGATGAAATCGAATATTATCGCAATGGTTCTGTGTGCAATTGTGGGTAGCGCAACCGCACTGTCTGCCACAATCCCAAATGACAGCACACAATATGACAAGCCACGCAAGAGCCGCCTTACGCTAGGTGGATATGGCGAGGCCGTGGCCAGTCGTATGTTTTACAGTAACAACTACAAACGCTATACCGACGCGTCGATGTATAAAGACGCTAAAGGGTTCGGCCAGTTTGACTTACCCCATGTTGTCTTCTTTGTGGGCTACGACTTTGGTAAGGGTTGGTCGATAGGCACCGAGATCGAGTTTGAACACGGTGGGACCGAGAGTGCTGTCGAAATTGAAGAAGAAGAAACCGGTGAATACGAATCTGAGATTGAACGTGGCGGCGAGGTTGCCTTGGAGCAGTTTTGGGTTCAGAAATCGTTCAGTCCTGCAGCGAACATCCGCGCTGGTCACATCATCGTTCCAGTAGGGGCCACCAACTATGGCCACATGCCCACCGAGTTTTTCACGGTCTATCGTCCCGAAGGTGAGAACACCATCTTTCCTTGCACGTGGCATGAGACTGGCGTGAGTTTCTGGGGCCGCCACAAAGACTGGCGTTATGAGGCCATGTTCATAGCCGGACTGGATGCCGACCGTTTCAACAACAAGAACTGGATACACGGCGGCAGCGGCAGTCCATACGAATTCAAAATGGCCACGGCCTATGCTGGTGCCGTGCGTGTTGACAATTACAGTATCAAGGGGCTTCGGCTGAGCCTGAGCGGCTATCTGGGCAACAGCGCCAACAACACGCTCAACGCCACCGGCAAGTATGAGGGCCTGCACGGCACAGTCGCCATCGGAGCATTCGACTTCCTGTACAACGACCACAATGTGATTGCTCGCGGCAACTTTGACTATGGTCATTTGAGCAATTCGCTTGAAATCACCAACGCTAACAAGTCAAGCCGCAAGGACTCTCCCTCGCCCAAGAACAGCGTTGCTGAGGCAGCCATAGCGATGGGAGTCGAAGCGGGTTATGACATATTCTCACTGATTTCCTCGCTCCACCAGCGCGGTCATCGGTTCTACCTCTTTGGCCGCTACGACTACTACGATTCAATGTTCAAGACCGTGTCGAGTATGGTCGACGAGACCGAATGGGGTCGACAGAAAGTGACCTTCGGGTTCAACTACTATCCCATCAAACAGGTTGTCATCAAGGGTGAGTGGAGCAACCGCATCTTCAAGCCACAGTACAACAACGAGCCCACCCTGAGCCTAGGCGTCGCCTACTACGGCATGTTCCACTTGTAGTCATCTAAAGAAACAATATCAATTAACTAAATCAAATAAAATGAAAACAATGAGTTTACTTAAAAAGGGAGTCATGCTGTTGTGCCTGGGCTTAATATTCACCGCCTGCAGCAAAGACGATAACAAGACCCCCAATCCAACTGACCTTGACGCGAACAAAACGGCCATTCTGCGCCAGTATGTCAATGGTGTCATCGTTCCCACTTACAAGTCTTTGGCCGACAACGCCATTGAGTTGAGCGCCCTGTGCGAACAACTGAAGGAAAATCCGAGCCAGCAACTAGTTGAAGCCGCTTGTCTCAAGTGGATTGAAGCCCGCAAGTACTGGGAGTTGAGCGAGGCCTTCCTCTTTGGCGCCGCTGGTGACTACTTCATCGACCCGCACATTGACTCATGGCCTCTTAAAAAATCGAGCCTTGACGAGGTGCTCAACAATAGCAGTCTCATGGCAGATCTTGCCGAGGATGGTGCCGCAGCCGACGGATTCTCGACACTGGGCTATGGGCTATTGGGCTTCCATGCTGTAGAGTATGTTCTGTTCCGTGACGGTCATGCCCGCGAACTGAGCGATATCAGCGAGAACGAATTCATCTACAATGCTGCTGTGGCCGAGGATCTCGCTATCCAGACCGTACGTCTTGAAGCCAGTTGGGCTGGCATGAGCAATGTCACACCGGTCAAACGCGGCATGCTCGAAGATGCCGAGCTTGAGCCTGGCATGAATTATGGCGAGACCATGATTAATGCCGGTATGGCTGGCAACAGCAGTTACAAAACACAGATTGACGCCATGGTGCAGTTGCTGCAAGGTGCCAGCGACATCAGCGACGAGGTGGGTAACACTAAGATTACCGACCCCGTGAACTCGGGCAACGTGCTCGACGTTGAATCATGGTACAGTTGGAACTCGATTGCCGACTTCACCGACAACATCCGCAGCGTCCGCAATGCCTACTATGGCAGTTTGGATGGTACGGTCAACGCCAACTCCATGGCATCCTTTATGTCCAAGCACAACACCAGTATTGACCTGGCCTTGCGTGCCGCTATCGACCATGCCATCAAGACGGTTGCCGCTATGCCAGCACCGTTCCGCAACCATCTCACCAAGGCTGAAACTCAGGCCGCTGTCGATGCATGCAATGAACTGATGGAAAAACTTGACGCTGCCATCGAGGCGATTCAGTAATTCTTAAACATCTCGCTATATTCAATGTCGTCTAGCAAGGTAAGCTTTATGCTTGCCTTGCTGAAGGCATTCAATTAAATCCAACACAATCATGAAGAAACTATTGTATTCACTATTAACTCTGACCACCATTCTTGGTTTAGCGTCGTGTAGCGACGACAACACTGGGACACCCCCCGGGCCAGATTCTGAGACTCCCGCCGAGTACTATGCCGGCGGCAAACTGGGCACGACATTTAACAACACCTCATCGGCCTACGAGCAGTTTACCGCGGCGGTCGAAGAGCAAGGTCTCGTCGCATCGTTCAAGCGCGGTGAGCGCATCTTTGAGAGTCCGTTCGACATTAACAACGACCCACAGACCCCGATGCGTGGTCTAGGCCCGTTGTGGATTAGAGAGAGTTGCATTGCCTGCCATCCCAGCTATGGTCATGGCATGCGCCAAAACAGTTACAACTCCAACACCATTGGTAACGGCTATCTGCTGGTGCTGACCGATGAAAACGACACTTACTTGTCGTCCTACACCGGCATGCCCCAAACGGGCGCAGCTGCTCCATTCAAAGCTCCGCTTGACGAGCGCAAAATCAAAATCCAGTGGCTCCCCTACACCGACGAGTGGAACAACACTTTCCCCGATGGTGAGACCTATGGTCTCATTTATCCCGAGGTGACAATTCCTGAGGACGCTTTTTATGTTCCCTTGCAAGTCGGTGGTAATGACATTAGTTATAGCCAGTTGCGTGTGCGTCTTGAGAGCACGATCGGGCTTTACGGAACCGGGCTTCTTGATGCCATCAGCGAAGAGGACATACGCGCACAGTATGTGAAGGAAGAGGCTGCTGGTGTAGCCTTGAACCCCAGCATCTGGGCCAATGGCAACTTCGTCAGTTATTACACCAACACGCTTCAAGGCGACGGCACGAAATACGCGCGCCGTTTCACTTATGCCTTGTCGCGTGGTCCCCTTCAGGATGCTGCTGGCGCCAACGCTATATGGAACATCACGAACGTTACTCGCAGTGACCGCCGCTACCACTACATGACGGCAGCCTACGCCAAAGTGGCATCGAAAGACCCAGATGTTCAGGCCAAATTCTACAGTTACTTCCCCGAGATGAACAAGACCGGCAATGTTGAAACCGACATCTACAATTACCTGATGGGCAAAGACTTGACACCCGAGATGACCGATCAAGAGTATATCGATCTGATGGCTTGGCACCGCGGCCTTGCCGTTCCTGCCGCACGAGATGTCAACAGCACAGAGTTCCAGCGTGGCAAACAATTGTTCAGCGAGATAGGTTGCGCCTATTGCCATCGTCCATCATGGACAACTGGCGACGATATCATCCGTGACCCGAGCAACTTCTTTGTCGGCAACCGCGCCAACATGCTGCCCCGGTATCCTCATCAGACCATTTGGCCCTATACTGATATGATTCAGCACCGCCTGATGATGAAAAACGACATCCGCACAGGTTGGTGCCGCACGACTCCATTGTGGGGACGCGGTCTCAGTGCCAAGTGCACCGGTGCCGACGATCGCTTGCATGACTGTCGTGCCCGCACCGTCATCGAGGCCATCATGTGGCATGGGTCGGCACAGAGCGATGCTCGAAAAAG
The DNA here is from genome assembly GCA_016290765.1 of Muribaculaceae bacterium. GTDB lineage: Bacteria > Bacteroidota > Bacteroidia > Bacteroidales > Muribaculaceae > Sodaliphilus. Next base: position 3,482 of record JAEEVE010000013.1, on the reverse strand, counting down.
CGTTGAGAAATTCAGGACACTCAGCAAGAGCGATCGCAATGCTGTTGTCAAGTTCATCGAATCGATCTAATCAATGAAGAAGATTGCATTCACACTGCTGCTGGCGATGGTGGTTGTCCTGGCGACAGCCACCATCGTTGAGCGGTGCTATGGCACAGCCACTGCACAAAGCACAGTTTACCACTCGGTGCCATTTGCCCTATTGTGGCTTGGCATTGCAATGGCGGCATTTGCCCATATCATGCGTGTGAAACTCTATCGCCGATTGCCGTCATTTGGCGTTCATGTGGCATTATTGCTCATACTGGCTGGTGCTGCCACAACATGGCTTACAGGTTATAGTGGAAAAATGCGGTTGAGCCGTGATGAGTGCAAAACAACATTGACTGATGAGAAGGGTGTGTCACACCAACTGCCCTTTTCGGTAACGCTACTAGATTACTCCATCAAATACTATGACGGCACACACTCTCCTGCCGACTTTGTGAGCAGGATAAAAATTTCAAGTCCTGCGAAAGAAGATATCAACGCCACAGTCAGGATGAACCAGATTGCATCACACCAAGGTTACAGGTTCTATCAAATGGGGGTTGATATCGAGAACGATGCCACAGTCTTGCAAGTGACTCACGACCCGTGGGGCATCGCAATCACATACAGTGGCTATTTGCTATTGGCCATCTCGCTCATAGCCGTGCTGTGGTGGCAGCGAGGTCACTTCAGGGCCTTGCTGAAGCAACTATCCATGCAGTCATCATGCCTGATGGTAATCATGCTATTAGCATATGTGCCAGCACAAGCGGAAACGACTGCCCCTGAAACTGTCACTCCAGAAGTCGCCGAGCGTTTTGGCAACTTGTTTGTCCTGTACAATGGCCGCATAGCCCCAGTTCAGACCCTGGCACGCGACTTCACGACAAAACTCTATGGCAAGCCTACTTATCGTGGATTCACAGCCGAGCAAGTGCTAGCGGGATGGATATTTTACTTTGACCAATGGCGCACTCAACCCATGATAAAGGTCAAGAGTCGCCATGCCCGTCAACTGCTGGACATTCAAGGCCGCTTTGCGACGATCGACGACTTTCGTGCCACCGACAACAGTTACCGGTTGGATCAAGTTCTTTCACTCATCAACAGTGGTGTAGATGTGGATGATGCTAGAGGCATCAATGAAGCCCATGAGAAATATGAGTTAGCCTTCATGGTTGCGACTGGACAGATGCTTAAACTCTTCCCAGTCAAACAGGGTGGCGAAATCAGTTGGTTCACTCCTGGTTCACGCGACATACCCGAAAACTTGCCAGAAGACCAATGGGTGTTTCTGCGTCGCGGCATGGACTACCTGACCGAAATGGTCATCACCCATGACCAAGAGGGTGCCTGCCACTTTCTGGAGAAATTGCGTGAATACCAAGTCAAGGAATGTGGCAAAGCGCTGCCCAGTGACGCACAGTTCAAAGCCGAAAAGTTATATAACCAGATCAACTCAAGCAAATGGTTGGCTATGATGCTAGTGACCATGGGCTTAATCCTGATTATTGTGAGTGTGCGCATCACGGCCAAGGGCAAGAAACTTCCACAATGGGTTAAAACAGTGGGCATCTGTGTCCTGACGGCCACCGCAGCCTATCTGGTCGTCTGCGTCACACTGCGATGGATTGTGAGCGGCCATGTGCCCATGAGCAATGGCTTTGAGACGATGCAGGCGATGGCGCTCGCCAGTGCAATGTTGACATTGTGGCTACACAGCCGCCACAGCAACACATTGGGTCCTGGTGTTTTGGTGACAGGCCTTACACTAATGGTGAGCATGCTGGGAGAGAGCAATCCTGCCATCACTCCACTCATGCCCGTTCTGCACTCGCCCTGGCTCAGCATTCATGTTGCCACCATCATGATTGCCTACTCGCTGCTGGCATTGATGGCACTCAACAGCATCATGGCGTTACTGTCGCGAAATCAGCCATCGGTTCTTGAACGGCTGCACATTCTCAACATGGTTATGCTCTATCCCGCTGTGGCCCTCCTGGCAATCGGAATCTTTATAGGTGCCGTTTGGGCCAATATATCATGGGGTACCTATTGGAGTTGGGACCCAAAGGAGGTCTGGGCATTAATCACGTTAATCATCTATTCACTCCCGCTACACTCCCAATCCATTCGCCGTTTGTCTCGGCCCATGTTTTTCCATGTGTATATCGCCCTCGCATTTGTCAGTGTGCTGGTCACTTACTTTGGCGTAAACTTCTTTTTAGGCGGGATGCACAGTTATGCCTAACCAATCGTGGGGAGTCCCTGCCCCAGAAATCACCAGTTCAAGCGATTGACCGTCGGTCATGAACCCAATAACTTTGCACTCGAAAAAAACTTATGATTGCAACCGAAGATATCTTGCTGATTGTAGTCGCCGAGGCCTCTAGCATCGTGCGGCATGGCCTTGTGTCAGTCTTGGAGCCATTGCAAACGCAAATTATGGTGAGAGAAGTTTCCACTCTGCCAGCACTAGAAGCGGCCTTGCAGCATTCACAGGTGAGTGTAGCCATTGTCAACCCGATGCTTGACACCTCAATGGATATCAACCGGTTGCGCCAAAACCATACCAACACCCATTTCGTTGCCTTGATCAGTGCTGTTGTCAGCAACCGCTTGACCCAGGCATTTGAGGACTGCATCGGCATCAATGACAGCCCTGACGACATCTGCTGCAAGTTACAGCACCTGCTGAAATCCAAGCCACGACGCACACCGTACGTCAACAACCTGAGCCAACGTGAGAAGGAGATTGCCGCCCATGCAATCAGCGGGATGAGCAATAAAGAAATCGCTCGTCACCTACGACTATCGGTACACACCATCATCACACACCGCCGCAACATTTACCACAAACTCAAAGTCCATAACACCACCGAACTAGCAGTTGCTGCACTGAGATGTGGCATCGTCTCGTTGACCGATCTCAAAGGTTAAGCCGCTGACTGAAGCGGTTATTATTTTACCGCAAAAGTAGATTGAAGTACTTATACCAAAGTTATAAAACTCATGAACAATAGCGCAGGACGATTACCAAAGTCTGATGAATAATAAAAGTCCAAAAATACAAGCGCAGATAACGGAAAAATACCTATTTTTGCAGCGTAATTAGAACGATAAATCAGAATTTATGGAAATCAATAATAGACCCAACCCCAATGAGGCTTTTCCGAATCCGAAGATTCCAAGCCTCTGCTTCATTAAGAACGTGGTGAAGAACCCGCGTATCATCATCGGCGACTATACCTACTACGATGATGTGGATGGTGCTGACCAGTTCGAGAAGCATGTCACTCATTTCTACGATTTCATAGGCGACCGACTGATTATTGGCAAATTCTGCGCTATTGCCAAGGGTGTGGAGTTTGTCATGAATGGAGCCAATCATAGGATGGACGGTGTGACAACCTATCCGTTTTATGTCATTGGTGGCGACTGGGGAAGTGCCA
>JAEEVE010000210.1 GCA_016290765.1 Muribaculaceae bacterium | reverse complement strand
CTTCATCTCCAAACGTCAATTGTTCGATGTTGGCTGAAGGAGGAAGTGAGTTGTAAAGACCTAATGTCGGTCTTACCGCATTCCAAGTTAATTGCTTGAGACCAGTACAGCCTTCAAAGGCATACTGTCCGATGGATTTAACCGATTTTGGAATAGTCAATGATGTCAAATTGTTTAAACCGCGAAAAAAGCGAGCAGGGATTGCTTGAAGACTGTCGGTTAAAAATATTTGCTCAACAGACATCGGAAAAGGGTTCCCTTCAGAAGACAACTCTTTGGGGTAGAAATAGACCGTCTTGATGCTGTCGCAGCCAGAGAATGCTCCTCCACCCAGAATCTCTATATTGCCGGGAATAACCAAATCTCCCTGAAGGCCGGTGCAGTTACAGAACGCATCAGAGATGATATTCTTAAGCGACTCGGGGAATTCGACATGCGTTAAACTGACGCAACCAGCAAATGCACGATAAGAAATTGTAGTGAGGGTATTGGGAAAAGTGACAGAGGTAATCGCCCCGCAGAACTCAAACGCACTTTCACCAATCTCAGTGACTGTATAGTCTTTCCCGTTATGTGTGACGGTGGCAGGGATAACGACAGATCCGCTGAGGTCAGGGTAACCGAACTGGCCTTTAGGCATGACCATCACTGTTGAGTCGCTGCCGCTGATCAACGAGTAGTAGATGCCATCAACCTCAAAATCATAGCCATACACCACAGGGACTATGGCCAGCAACGTGAGCATAAATACTAATAATCTGTTCATATCAAGAAATTTTTAATTATAATACTAGTTTTGATTTCCACTGCAAAAGTAATATGTAAATTCATTTTCTCCAAATTTTTGTTCGTTACATCATACGGCCCATAATTGAACGATAACCAATGGATTGCCGATTGATTTGAAGCGTTGCGAAGTCATAAAGTGGGCACATTTTTGATGATTTCTCTGAGATAATCAGCCAATGGGATGGGTAAAGACAGTTTCTCGGATAGTCTTTTTCGCATTCCGCGTATGGTGTTCTCGCTGGAGATGTCCAGGCAGATTGCGATATTGGCCGAACGCATTTGCCAAGCGGTCAAGATAATCAGGCCGCGTTCTTTCGTGTTGAGATCAGGATGGGCCTTGAACAACTCTTCCAATGCATTATCATAGTGCTCGTCAATGTATTTCTGAAGTTCTTTCAGGAACTCTTCACGTTGCGTGAAGGATGACACTTCTTCCTTGAATTTTTTGAAGAACGCTCTTTCGGGCATGGAGGTACTCATGTCGATGATACGTCCGCAAAGGCCGTGATAGGCCGTAAGCAATTCTGTCAAACGCTTGTTGAGCTGCATGCCTGAGCTCTGAATCTGGTCATTTGACAACTGTAGCGATTGCCGCTCCTTGGCAAGTTCTTCAATTTGGCTCTTCAATGTGTGGATGAGTTCTTGATGGTGCCTTCTCATCCAATAGATGATCAGCGAACCCGCAAAGATGAGAATGGCGAGTATTATGAGTAGGATGCGTCGCTCCGCTGTCTGGTCGCTGAGTCGCGATTCTGTCAACTTGTGGCTTTCTTGATAGTCAATCCCTAAAATCCGATGTAACACTTGACTCTCGCGAAGAGAATCATTCAAATGCTCACGCTGATTGTTGATTTGAACAGATTTTTGGAAATCTCCTTCATTTTCAGCAATCGTTTTCAGGCAAAACATTCTTAATGCTGACCTCTCAACATTGTCTGAGTCAGTTTGTTGTTGTGATACTGTGTTTAGGTAATACAATGCTGAGTCATTGCTCCCAAGCAGGGCATAAGCACAGGCGGCATCGTAATGGGCTTCGATGGTCCTTTCTTCGTTGGGATACTTATTGATGCAGTGTAGCGCAATCTCTTTGCTGGTTTCGCAGAGCGTGTCTTTAAGATAGCCGCGAGAAAGAAACTCCAGGCTCCTAGCGCATAATTTAGTATTGTTGATTGCTTTTGACAGATGGTATGCTTCAAGAAGATTGTGTTTTGCAGAGTCTATTCCGTAATTACGATAAAGGGCACCTGTGCCAAGCAAACAATAGATGATCTGCAGAGTATCACCCACCTTATTATAGTAGTGCAATGCCTTTTCATAACGATGGAGCTCATCGGTATTCAAGAAATGGTTGTGCATTGCAATGGCTTCGCCAATTCTTAAGTTGATTTGTCCTAGGTTGCGATAGTCGGTGGTGTCGACTATGGATTCTGCTTTCTTGTACCATGACATGGCCGATTCTGAGTTTCCGTTATTCTCCTCTCTTAAACCCAGATAAATCATAGACCTGACGAGTTTCTCACGGTCGTTTCCGTGACGGCTGTAATAGTCATAGGCGGCTTGTGCCAAAGAGTCACTAGCTAGGTCGAAATGATTCGCACGGAAAGCGCTCTGCGTCCACATCAAGGCAAAGTAGGCACGTGATGACGGCGAGCGCAGCGACGCTGTGTCTACCTGACGCAACAACTCCAACGAACTGTCGGGATTGGTGTACACTAACTCATCAGCTAAACGGATGTTCCGTTCAGCTTCATGGTGGCATGCCACTGTCATGCATACTAACACCCATGAAAACGCTACTAGAATCAATTTTCTCATGGCTCGTCCATTTTGACTGCAAAGATACGTTGATTGGCCGAATCTCGCAAATATTCTAGCGTTTCATGGTTTCAGTGTTAAAATGATGAATTGCAGTCTTTTGGTGCCGTTTTGCATGCGTTGCAAATACTCAATGCAGCTTCTTCGTGGCTAAATAAAGACAAGTGTACACGAGATGATTTCATGTACACTTGTCTATAAATTGCTTTGCGTGATTCGCGGTGAATATCACAACAACCGGAACTCATCGGCATCGCGCCAGGCGGGGAATTTCTCACGGAACTGAGCTAGCAATGCGGGGTTGAGTTCGGCGGTGATGATGGGGCTAGTCATGCGCTGTGCGATGACCTTGCCCTTGAAGTCAACAACAATCGAACTGCCCTCGCCATACTCCACGCCCTTGGGGTCGGTACCGCTGCGGTTCACACCGATGACATAACACTCGTTCTCCAAGGCACGCGCGATGAGCAGCTGGCGCCAAGCATACTCGCGGGCACGAGGCCAACCAGCAACGACAACCAGGATATCGTAGTTGTTGTTCACGTTGCGGCAGAACACGGGGAATCGCAGGTCGTAGCACACTACCAGCTTGATGTTGAACCCGCGGAAACGCACGATGGGTGCCTGTGTGCGCCCGGCATTGAACACGAGTTGCTCGTTGCCAAAGGTGAACAGGTGTTTCTTGTCGTAGAACGTCTCCTCGCCGTTGGGCTCGATGAAGAACGCGCGGTTATAGAGCTGCGCCGCCGTGCAGGCAAGAAAGCTGCCGCAGATGGCCACGCGATATTCCTGCGCTAGCTTGTGGAGCAAGCGCATCGTGTCGCCCGTGTTGCGCTCGGCTAGTTGGGCCGCACGCTCAGGCTCACTGGTGAGGATGCCTGTGCTGAACTGCTCGGGCAGCACCACCAGGTCGGTGTCGTCGGCCATGTTCTGCATGCGCTGCTGCAGTTGTGCCAGATTGGCTTCTTTGTCACCCCACACGATGTCTTCCTCGATGAGCGTGACCTTGAGATTGCGTGATAACATTTTTCCAGTAATTATTCGGTCGCGAAGTTCTCAGGATGCTTTGCCGTGCGGTCCTGGTAGTATCGCTTGATGGCGGCCATGTCGGCATCAACATCGCCTGTGGTCTCAAAGATGCGGTCGATGCAAATCTCCTTGGTGCCGTAGTCGATATAACCCAGCACCACGGGAACACCCGCCGCCTGCGCGATGTGCAGGAAGCCGCGGTGCCAGTGCGTGTTGCGGCTGCGCGTGCCTTCGGGCGTCACTGCTACCCACAAACGCTCGTGGCGGTTGAACTCTGCCACCACTCCCTCGGTGACATGGGTGTGGTGTCTGCGCTTGACGGGAATGCCGCCCAAGGCACGCATCAGATAACCCATCGGGAAGAAGAACCAGGTGTCCTTCATCAGGAAACTGGCCTTCGTTCCCGCCGATCGGCTGCCTAGCTCACCTAAGACAAAGTCCCAGTTGCTGGTGTGTGGAGCCACACAGATGACGCACTTGGGGGTAGGGGGGATATTCAGACTAAAACGCCAGCCCGCACGATCCAATAGCCATTTTGACAGGTTCATGGCGACCCTGCAAGGTTACTGCTTCTTGGGAAGCAATGCGTTCATTTTGGCGACAATCTTATCGGCCTCGCCACGGAACCACTCGGTCAATGCCTTCTCGTCGGCCTTGGTGAACTTGTTGCCTACGCGTTTCACACCCTGTGCCTGTAGCATGGCGATGTCAATCACGATCTCGTCCCACTGTGCGTAGTTTTCTTCGTTACCCAGAAGGTCCTGAGCCATAATGCATTCACCTGCCATCTCGCCGCATGCGCGCTGGATGGCTTTTTTCAATTGTCTCTTGTTTGCCATAGTCGTGTCTTGGTTATATCTATATAATAATATGTGACAATGCCATAATTTTCCGCTAAAGTACAGAATAAACGGCACATGAGCAAAAAAAATTGCCGAAAATGGCGAAAAAACGCCCTTTTTTGTGAAAAATTGAAAAAAAACGAACTTTCGTTTGGTCATGTCAAATATTAGACGTAATTTTGCACCCGCAATTCGGTGATATCGTCTAGTGGTCTAGGACGCCGCCCTCTCACGGCGGAAACCAGGGTTCGAGTCCCTGTTTCACTACAATAAGGCTGACGTGAAGTCAGCCTTTTTTGTCATATGATAGAAACATCATGACACTACTTGTGACATTTTGGCGCACAAATCGTCTTGGCACACAACTTGCCGTGATTCATCATGGTTTAACTGACTTTTATTAACAACAAAAACATAACAGAACAATGAACATCAAACCACTTTCAGACCGCGTTCTCATCGAACCGGCAAAGGCCGAAGAAGTCGTGGGCGGCATCATTATCCCCGACACTGCAAAAGAGAAACCACTCAAGGGCATCGTTAAGGCCGTTGGGCAAGGCACAAAGGACGAGGAAATGGTCGTCAAAACAGGTGACACCGTGCTTTATGGCAAGTATGCTGGCACAGAAATTGAGGTCGACGGAGCCAAGCTGCTCATGATGCGACAGAGCGACATCCTCGCCATCGTCGAAGAGTAAAATAACCGAAATACAGAAACCGAAACTCAAAAAAAGCATATAGAAATGGCTAAAATTATTAAATTCGATATCAAGGCTCGTGAAGAGCTCAAGAAGGGCGTTGACCAACTGAGCAACGCCGTCAAGGTAACACTTGGTCCCAAGGGACGCAACGTGATCCTGGACAAGAAATATGGTGCTCCACACATCACCAAGGATGGTGTGAGTGTGGCTCGCGAGGTGGAACTCGAGG